>CALGGV010000051.1 GCA_937915725.1 uncultured Selenomonadales bacterium | reverse complement strand
AGTTTAGAAATGCTTTCCCCGTAAGGGGTCGGAAACTTGTTGCAATTTCAGCTGAATGTAACTTATCAAACGCAGTTTAGAAATGCTTTCCCCGTAAGGGGTCGGAAACTCTATGTGTTCGTTTGTGATTGTAAAAATCACTGCATCGGGAGCGAGACCCGGCTGATGTTTAGAAATGCTCTCCCCGTAAGGGGTCGGAAAATTTTAGGGTACAATTTGATATAAATTTTTACAGCCGCCGAGCTTAGGCGGCTACTTTTTTAACCAACAAAAAAAGCCCGCATTTGCGAGCTTGAAAATTTTAATAACAAAAAAAGCCCGCCTGCGCGAGCTTGAAAATTTAAAAATCTGCAACTAATTTGGCAGGGCGTCCATTTGGCGTATCATCTTCATAAATTTCTTTATCGCCCAAATATCCGACCAACTGTCTAACGCTTTTAGGATCAACTTTATATTCGCCGTTGGCGGTTACAATACAAGTAAACGCGCCTTGCATTAAATCGCCGTAAATAAATTCGCCGTCATCAACTTTTTTACCACGAAATTTTATAGGAATATTTTTCATTTTAAGCCTCCTAGATTTAGATTTTGGAATTTTAACATTGAAAAGGGAAAGTGTCAACAAATGAAATGCATAGAGCCGAATTACATAAAAAATTTTCAGTGCGAAGGCAAAATTTGCGGGGCGCGTTGCTGTAGGGATTGGCGAATTTTAGTTGACGAGGATACTTATGACAAATATTTAGAATTGGAAAAAGCCGCGCAGGAAGAAATTTTTCAGCACACAGAATGGGTTGAAGATGAAACTGAAAATGTAGATATAATGATTTTAAAACTGCGCAAAGATGGCGTTTGTTCGTGGCTGGACGAAAAGGATTGCCTTTGCAGTTTGCAGAAAAAATACGGCGAAAATTTTTTAACGGCAATTTGTCAAAGTTTTCCGCGTGTAACTTACAAACTTGACGAAGATTTTTTTGAACAGTCAATGACGCTTACCTGTCCGCTTGCCGCAAAATTAATTCTCTTGCAAGACGCGCCAATTTCTTTTACTGAAGTTGAAAATGTTACAGCCCGCGCCGTTATTGGATTTAAGAAAAAAATTTCCCGCCCTGTCGAAGAGTTCGTAAAAATTCAAATGCAGGCAATAAAAATTCTTCAGGATAAAAATTTTTCGATAAATCAGCGGCTGAAAAATCTTTGTGAAATGTTTTATGGAAACAACTTGCCGAACGCCGAATTTGATTTTAAAATACATTGCAAAACTATTACAGAAATTTTCATTCAAACTTACGGCGCAAATTTATCTAACCGCAAAAAAACTGAACTAAGCCAAAATTATTTTTCATACCGTGAAAAAATTCTCGCGCAGGTTTATGAAAAATTTGGGCAGATTTTGGAAAATTATTTGGTAAATGAATTTTTTATGCGTTGTTATCCCAGTGCTTACAGCGGCGGCGATTTTCATAACTGCAAAATTTTTGTGACGGCGTTTAGATTTTTGGAATTTTCGCTGGTACTTACTTCTATTGCAAAAAAAATTTTGAGCGTCGAAGAAATTATTCAGCTGATTTATTCCGTGAATGATATGATTGATCACAGTCAAGGCGGAATGGAGGCAATTATTGATTTTTCAAGAAATTGTGACGCCAAAAATTTTATGATAAAAATGCTTGGGTGATAAAATGAGCAAAACTGAATTTGAATTTACTGATAGTGTAATGTACGTTAAAGGCGTCGGTCCTCAACGCGCAAAGGCACTTGAAAAACTTAATATTTTTACAAAATACGATTTACTGACGCACTACCCGCGCGCTTATGAAGATCAAAGGTACATTACCCCTATAGCCGCGGCAAAAATCGAAGAGCAGGGAATTTTTATTGGTACACTTTCAAATATAAATCTGCGCGAAACGTCAAGATTTAAAATTATCACGGCGATTTTAAGGGACAACACCGGCAGTATTCAAGTTACATGGTTTAATCAAGAATATTTGATGAAACTTTTGCATACCGGTACAAGAATTATGATAGTTGGCAAAGTAAAATTCGATTCATGGAACGGCGTTTTGTCGATTAACCAAATTAATTCTTTTTCAATTTTGGAGCCGGGCGAAAAAATTACTCTGGGAATACAACCGGTTTATTCTGCAACCGCCACAATAACTCAAAGTGTTTTTCGTAATGCAATTCAAAATTTGTTGGACGCAATGCCGCCGGTTAAAGAAATTCTGCCCGCAGAAATTATCGACAAATTAAATTTAATCCCGCTTGATACTGCAATGAGACAAATACATTTTCCAAAAAATGAAGAAATTTTAAGCAGGGCGCGTTTCAGATTAGCCTTTGACGAATTATTTTTGATTCAGTGCGGTTTAATGTTAATCAAGCGCAAAAATACCATTGAAAAACTCGGAATTTCTTGCAAAAAAAATGGCGCACTTGTTAAAAAAGTTTTTGAAAGTTTGCCCTTCACATTGACGGGCGATCAACTCAAAACTTTTAAAACCGTTGCAAAAGATATGGAAAATAAATTACCAATGCGAAGATTAATTCAAGGCGATGTCGGCTCCGGTAAAACTGTGGTTGCCATGCTTGCACTCGTTAAAGCGGTAGAAAACGGTTATCAAGGCGCGTTAATGGCTCCTACTGAAATTTTAGCAGATCAGCATTACAATACTTTTGTAAAAATGCTGGGCGATTTTGGAATTAGAATTGGCTTGTTAAGTGCAAAAGTTACACGCTCCAAAAAAACTCGCGCAGAAACTTATGAAAAAATCGCTAATCACGAATTCGATATTGTAGTTGGAACGCACGCGCTAATTCAAGATGAAGTTAAATTTGCAAAACTGGGAATTGTTATAACGGACGAACAACACCATTTCGGCGTCACGCAACGCGCAAATTTAAGCAGAAAATCTGAAATTGTTCCGGATATGCTTGTTATGACTGCAACGCCAATTCCACGCACAATGACTTTAACTGTCTACGGCGATTTGGAAGTTTCGCTGATTAAAGAAATGCCGCCCGGACGCAAGCCGATTAAAACTTCAGTAAAAACCGTGCGCAGTAGAAAAAAAATTTATGAATTTGTGCGGGAAGAAATTTTAAAAGGGCGTCAAGCTTATGTAGTTTGCCCGCTGATTGAACGCAGTGAATCTGAAAAATTAAATTATATTGATCCGGCAACCGAAATGTACGAAATGTTAAGCAAGGGAATTTTTAAAGGTATTCCCTGCGCACTGATTCACGGCAAAATTAAACCCGCCGAAAAAGACGAAATAATGACGCGCTTTCACGGCGGGGAAATTAAATTGCTTGTATCAACGACGGTTATTGAAGTTGGAGTTGATGTTCCAAACGCAACGGTTATGGTCATTGAAAATGCCGAACGTTTTGGACTTTCGCAACTTCATCAACTGCGCGGCAGAGTCGGGCGCGGCTCTGAAAAATCTTACTGCATTTTAGTTTCTAACAGCAAACAGGGTGCGGCAAGTGCGCGGCTGGATTTAATGGAGTCAACAACCGACGGCTTTAAACTTGCCGAAGAAGATTTAAAATTGCGCGGTCCCGGACAGTTTTTCGGCGAGGCTCAACACGGCTTGCCGGATTTAAAAGTTGCAAATATTTTTCGTGACATTGAAATTTTAATAAATGCAAGGGACGCCGCCGAAACTTTCGTAACAACTGAATCTGATTTAAATTATTTCGCAGAATTGCGGAAAAACCTTGCCCTTGCTTACGGCGATAAATTCAGCCAAATTAATCAAGCTTGACAAAAATTTTTTGTGAAATAAAATAAAACACGTTACCGCTAATCCTACTCTGGTAACAGAGAGGAGGTGGCAATCGTGGACGCAGTCTTTACTTTCTTACAGATGGTGGGAGCAAAAATCGTGGGGCAC
>CALGGV010000050.1 GCA_937915725.1 uncultured Selenomonadales bacterium | reverse complement strand
GGCAAAATATCTTTAGTGCCTCTCGGCGCGTTTGTCAGCAAATTTATTCCTCCTACCTTTTACGAAATTTTTCATATAATTCTTTCGCAAATTTAAAAACTGCAATTAAAATTTTCCGTACCAAATATAATACCAAAATTCCAAGCAAAATCGTCAACAAAATTACCAGATATTTTAAGAAAACCGCTATTGTTGCAACCGAGCTTGAAATTTGCAAAATCGGATAGAAAATTTCTATCAGTGAATTTAATATTGATTGTAAAGCATTTAAAGCATCAGTTTCCATTTTCAGACCCTAAAATTTTTTTGAAGGCGTCATAGTTTTGAATTTCATACGCCCTAAAGTAAATCGCAAAAATAATTTCTGCAAAATAACCGTCAAATTCCGACAAAATATTTTTGTAAGCCTGCGCGACAATTTTTGGATTATTTTGAAACGCTCCGCAACCGAACGCGCCGGTAATAAAAATATCAACGCCGTTACTTGCCAAAACTGTAAACATATGACGGGCGCGCTTTTCGTGAATTTTCAAAAGTTCAGAATCAGAAATTTTAAATGTGCGCAAATTCGGCGCGGCGCAAGTCATCACGTCAACTTTTATCCAATTTTCTTGCGGCAAGCGTTGCGGAATATCAATATCACTTTTGCAAATAATAATTTCCGGTGTAAAAATGCAAGCGTCCGTGTAAATACTGTCTCGGCGGTCGCGGTGAAATTTGTAGTAGCGAATCCAATTTGCATTAGTATTTAAAGTGGGGTAAAGCGTCGAACAACGGCAAAGGCCTTCTTCTTGGGCGCGGCTGCCGTAAACAACGCCGCCGCCGGGACTTTTAGCAGAGGCGAAATTATGCACAGCGATTTTTGAATTGGGATTATTTTTTTGAATTTGAAAAGCTGCCTCAAAAGTGCGTTGCTTAGTCACAGAAATTTTTATGGCGTCGAATTTTTTTGCGGGAAGTGCGGGATAATTTTCAGCGTCATAAAATTTTGTATTTGCGATAGAATTTGCAACGGCAGCTTTTAGATTTTCATCAGATTTATAAAATTTTTCTGTATCGGCGAAAACTTCAGCCATTTGTTCCTTAGTTATCATTTATTTTTTCTTCCTCTTTTTCGTTTTTTTTTACAGATTTTACGGCGGGTTGTTCAATATTTTCAATGGCGGGTTGTTCAATATTTTCAACGGCGGGTTGTTCAAGATTTTCAACTGCGGGTTGTTCAAGATTTTCAACGACAGGTTGTTCAAAATTTTCAACGACAGGTTGTTCAAAATTTTCAACGGCGGGTTGTTCAATATTTTCAACTACGGGTTGTTCAATATTTTCAACTACGGGTTGTTCAAGATTTTCAACTACGGGTTGTTCAATATTTTCAACGACAGGTTGTTCAATATTTTCAACGACAGGTTGTTCAATATTTTCAACGACAGGTTGTTCAAGATTTTCAACTGCGGGTTGTTCAATATTTTCAACAGCAGGTTTTTCAAGATTTTCAACGGCTGATTGTTCAAAATTTTCAACGGCGGGATTTTCAATATTTTCAACTGCGGGTTTTTCAACATTTTCAACGGCGGAATTTTCAATATTTTCAAAGACGGGTTGTTCAAGATTTTCAACGACGGGATTTTCAATTACAGGAAAAATAATATCGTTCAGAAATTGATTAAAAGCGTATTCATAGGAATTTTCAAAATTTTCTTCAGTAACAGTTTCGGTCGCGGGATTTTCAACAACATTTGCAACGGCGGGATTTTCTACAGGTTTATAAATTTCCGCCAAAACTTTTGAACGATTTTCAATATATTTATCGACGTCGCGCAGGTAAGTTATCAAATCTTTAGCGTTGAATGAAGTTTGAAGGCGCAGATTTTCATTATCCGGAACTTTTGTAGTTGCCGCCGCGCCTACTCCCAAAATCGTTTGCCGCTCGTCCATAATTTGAACGTTATAAATTCCTTCCGCGCCGCGCTTGCAGTAGCCGATATTTTCAATTTGCCCGCTAATATAACCTTGCCGGTACAAATAATACGGCAGATAATTTTTACCGCGTAACATTTTTTCGGCAATGTCAGCCATTTTCCTAACTTCAGCATCTTCCGGCAAATCAAAATCTTCAATACTGCTAACTTCGTCTGCAATTTGCGTTTGAAGTTGAGAGCCACGCTTAATCGCCAGCGCGTGTAAAGTTATATCGTCCGGATTCAACGCCAAAACTTTTTCCAAACTGTCTTTCACGTCGTCTAAATTTTCACCCGGCAAGCCCAATATTAAATCCATATTAATTTCAAAATCGCCAGCCGCGCGCAGTTCCTTAAAAGCCGTGTAAATTTGTTCGACTGAATGTTGACGACCGATTCTGTCCAAAGTTTTTTGTTGCATAGTTTGAGGATTGACACTTACTCGACTAACTCTACAATCTTTCATAACAGAAATTTTTTCAGCGGTAATAGTGTCGGGGCGTCCACATTCGACGGTAAATTCTTCAACATTTGTACTGTAAAAAGCCGCCGTAACTTTATTCAACATTTCGGCAAAAAAATTTTCCGGTAAAGCAGTTGGAGTGCCGCCGCCAATATAAATACTTTGAACTTTGAAACCGTAACGTTTAATTTCAGCCGCCGCCGCGTCAATATCTTTCGTCAAAACTTCCATAAATTCTGCAACTTTGTTATCTTCCGGCAAAACATTTGACGGGAACGAACAATAAAGACAGCGCGTCACGCAAAAAGGAATTCCAACATAAACGCCAATAATTTTTTCGCCGCCGGAATTTAGAATTGGAATTTGGCGAATAGCAACTTCAGTAAGCAGGTTAGATTTTTCAAAGTTTGTAAGATAGTCTGCGCGAAGGCGTCTGGAAATTTTATCCCTGTCAATTACGCCTTGACTTGTGACGCCGTAGCCGCCGCGCAACCAGCGATGAACAATTTTAGTAGGTCGAACGCCGTGCATAATTCCATAGGGAACGCCCGCCAATTTTAAGTCTTTCGTCAAAATTTTGTACAGATTTTTTTTGATAAGGCGGTGAATTTCTGCTCCGCGCCTTTCTGCAGGATTAACATTTTCAAATTCGGTAAATTTTTTTGTAACGCCTTCAATTTGAACAATCAGCCGCGTTTTGACTGTTTCGCCGCGCACTTCATTAAAAATTTCAAATTTCTCAAAATCAATCGGCTCATACTCGTTTGCAATTTCAAGATGAAAAGCGCGTAAAATTTCGCCGGTAATTTTTACTATAACTTGATCTTCGCTGTTAAGTTTAAAATTTTTTATTTTCAAGATTCCACCTCATTTTTACAATCTGAACAGTAACCGAAAAATTTTACTTCATGATTGACGATTTTAAAGCCGGATTTTTTTGAAATAAATTCTTCCAAATCGTCAAGTAAATCTTCTTCAAATTCGATAATTTTTTTGCACTTCAAGCAAATTAAATGGTGATGCTGATGAATTTGAGGATTAGCGGGGCTAAGTTCGTAGCGCGTGCGCCCGTCGCCGAAATCTACTTTGTTTAAAATTCCGAGTTCGTTCAAAAGTTCGACGTTACGGTAAACCGTTGCAAGTCCAAAATCGAAATCTTTTTCTTTCAAAAGTTCGTAAACTTCCTCCGCGCTTAAGTGGCTGCCTTCTTCACTTTCAATAAAAACCTGAAGAATTTCTTTGCGTTGCGGCGTCATTTTGTATTTGCGTTCCGAAAGTCTGCCGCGTAAATCTTTCATCTTAAAAAGTTGCCGGGTTTCGCTCATTTGAAGTTCTCCCCTTCGTAAATATTCTGAATTATTATAGCAGTTTTGGAAAAATTGTACACAAAAAAAATCGCCCGCTTGTACGAGCGATTGAGACTAAAATTCTATCCAAAAAATTCATTTTCAGTGGCGATACAAATTGCGTGGTAAATCGGCAAGTGAAATTCTTGTATGATAAAAGTAGAATCAGCAGGCGCACAAATTGTCACGTCAGAAATATTTTTGAGTTTGCCGCCGCTCCTTCCAGTCAAAGAAATAATTTCAAGTCCCAAAATTTTTGCAACTTTCGCCGCGTACAAAACATTTGCCGAATTGCCGGAAGTCGAAATTGCAAAAAGAATATCGCCGCGTTTGCCAATTCCGAAAACTTGTTGAGCAAAAATTAAATCAGCCGCGTTATCGTTTGCAACGGCGGTACTCAAAGAAATTTCACCAAGTAAAGAAATTGTCGGCAACGCGCACTGTAAATTTTTTTTGAAATAATTTAAATCGTCGGGGAAAAGTTTTTCAGCCTCTTCAACAAAATTTTTATCAAAGTCTTCAATTTTGCGCGGCATTCTGAAACTTTTCATCAATTCGCCGACAATGTGCAAAGAATCTGACGCACTGCCGCCGTTGCCGCAAACTAATAACTTGTTGCCACGTTTGAAACTTTCACAGATTTTTTCGACAGCTGAAATTAAATCTGCGCGACAAATTTCAAGTGCGGGATAACGTTCAATCAGTTCAGAAATTTTTTCAGTGGTACTTTCTTTCATAAACATAGCCTCTCTAAATTTTTAAAATCCCTAATCCTTAGTCCTTAGTCCCTAATCCTTAATCCTTAATCCTTAGTCCTTAATCCTTATTTCGCCTCCGCCCAATTTTTGCCGTAATGACAATCGACAACGAGCGGCACTTTCAAAGTTGCAACATTTTCCATTGCGGCGCGTACAATTTTTTCAACCTGCGCGAGTTCATTTTCTTTCGCCTCAATAACAAGTTCATCATGCACTTGCAAAATAATTCGGCTCTCAAGCCCGCGCAAATTTTTTTCTGCGTTAATCATTGCAATTTTAATAATGTCAGCCGCGCTGCCTTGTATCGGCGTATTCATTGCCATTCTTTCGGCAAGCCCGCGCTGGTGGAAATTTGCACTTTTAATCATTGGTAAAAAGCGGCGGCGTCCAAACATTGTCGTAACATAGCCGTTTTCGTGCGCCTGTCTAATCGTTTCGTCAAGAAAATTTTTAACTTTAGGATAACGTTCAAAGTACAAAGAAATATATTCTCCCGCCTCCTTGCGTGAAATTCTTAAATCCCTTGACAAGCCGTAATCGCTGATACCGTAAACAATGCCGAAATTAACCGCCTTAGCTTTTCTGCGCAGGTCGGGCGTTATATTGTCAATCGAAACTCCGAAAACTTCAGCCGCCGTGCGTGCGTGAATATCTTCGCCGCTCAAAAAGGCGTTAATCAAATTTTCGTCGTCTGACATATGCGCCAAAAGTCTTAACTCAATTTGTGAATAATCAGCCGAAAATAAAAAGTCGTAGCCCGCGCCCGGCTCAAAAAGCGAGCGAATTTCCCTGCCTTCTTCAGTGCGCACGGGGATATTTTGTAAATTTGGGTCGGAGCTTGAAAGTCTGCCGGTTGCCGTTACAGTTTGATTAAAATTCGTATGGACGCGGCAAGTTGCAGGATTTATCAAAGTTTTAATCCCGTCAAGGTAAGTTGATTTTAATTTTGCAAGCGTGCGGAAATTTAAAATTTCGTCAATGATGGGATGAATGCCGCGCAGATTTTCCAAAACTTCAGCATTGGTTGAAACGCCGCTTTTAGTTTTCTTTTTAGTTTGAGTAACGGGCGGCAGTTGCAATTTTTCAAAAAGAATTTCGGCAAGTTGCTTGGGCGAATTGATATTAAAATTTTCGCCGGCTAAGCTGTAAATATTTTTTTCAATGGCGGCAATACGGTTTTCAATTTCTGCAGATTTTTTTTCAAGACGGGCAGTGTCAACATAAACGCCGCGCAATTCCATTTTCGCCAAAACTTCAGTGAGCGGCAATTCAATTTCGTAATAAAGTTTTGAAAGTTCGGCGGCGTCAAGTTTTTCTTCATAAAGTTTACCGAGTTTTTCAAGCGCGGTAACTTCGGCGGCGGGCGAATTTTCTTTCAAACTTAAATCAAATTCCAGCGTCAACAATTCCGCGCAGGAATAATTTTCACGTTCAGGGTAAAGCAGGTAAGCCGCTATTTCTATATCAAGGATTAAGGGATAAGGACTAAGGGCTAAGGAAAATGGAGTAATTTTTAAGATTTTTTTTAAGCCGTGTACAAAAATTTTTCCCTTGTAAGAACTAAAAATTTTGGCGGCGTCCACTTGAAAAATTTCATCGCCAGCCTTAACAAAATTATCAACAATCGCCAAACTTTCTGCGGCAAAAATTTTATCGTAGTCAGTTTCAGAAATTGGCGGCACTTCCAAAAAATTTTCCGCAGTTTCAACCTTAAAATCGCCAAACAAATTTATTTCGGCGTCGTAAATTTCGTGGATACGCTTTTTGGCAACCTTTAAAGCGTACCGGCTGCAAAATTCATCAACGCGACTTAAATTCGGAGAAATTTTAAATTCCTGCGCGACGAAATTTATATTTGGAACATTGCAGACAATCTGCGCCAACTTTTTACTTAATTTGGCAATTTCAGAATTATTTTGCAAGGATTCACGAACTTTTTTAGCGGAAATTTTTTCAGCGTTGGCAAGAATATTTTCAAGCGCGCCGTATTCCTGCAAAAGTTTAGTGGCAGTTTTTGGACCAATTCCGGCAACGCCCGGGATATTGTCTGAAGTATCGCCGCTTAAACCTTTGTAATCGATAAGTAACGCGGGTTTAAATCCAAATTCGGCAACAAATTTTTCTTCGTCGTAAATTTCAAGATTGGTATTTTTGGCGAAAAGCACGCGGGTATTTTTATTAATCAGTTGGAAGGCGTCTCTGTCGCCCGTTACAATGTCAACCGCAAAATCTTTTGACGCCTGCGCCGCCAAAGTTCCAATAATATCATCCGCTTCAAAATTCGGCGCGACTAAAGTTTTTATCCCCATAACCGCCGCAAATTCTTCAAGCATTGCAAGTTGTGAAATTAATTCGTCGGGAGTTTTGGTGCGCCCGCCTTTATAATCCGGAAAAATTTCAGTGCGAAAAGTTTTTCTGGAAGTGTCAAGCGCAATAACCGCGTAATTCGGCGAAAATTCGCGCAGGAGTTTTACAAGCACATTTGCAAAGCCGGTAATTGCGCCCGTAGGCTCGCCGCTCGGCGCGGTTAAATTCGGCATTGCGTAAAAGGCGCGGTAAAAAATACTGCTGCCGTCGATAATTATAAATTTTTCCATAATTAAGCATTTCCTTTTTCGACAGGTTGATTTTCTTCGACAGGTTTAACTTCTTCGGCGGTTTTATTTTTCTTAGATTTTTTTTCTTTTTTGGATTTTTTATCTTTCTTAGATTTTTTGTCAGATTTTTTATCGCTGTCCGATTTATTTTCGTCGGTTAAAATTTCTTCAGTTGTAATTTTTTCTTCCAATTTTTCTTTGGATTTTTTCTTGTCCTTAGATTTTTTCTTATCTTTTTCTTTGTCTTTTTCGTTGTAGGCGGTGTAGAATTTAAAAATTTTGCCGTCCTCGACTTTATCGGAAATATTTTGTAAGCCGCCGTCAATATTCAGTAAAATAATTGCGTCGTCGGCGTTGCAGTAAATTTGATTTTTCTTTTCAAATCCTGTAACAGTGCCGTATTTAGTTTTTAAAGTAGATTCGCCCTCGCGCCATTCTAATTTTGTACGAAGAGCCATTGCAAGCGGTACAACCGGCAGATAATTTATATTGTCACAAACAACCGCCTTTGCAAGAAAATCCCGCCCGTTGACTGTTACGGCGTCAATTCGTTTGCCGTTTACTTCGATATTGTAAGGCTTGCCAATATAAGTTGGTTGCCCGTCTGACGCTTGAATTTTATCTGCAATATTTAAATCACTTTCAAAAGGAGCCACGCCGTAAGGCTCCAGCCAGCCGTTCACGTAAGCAACGTCGATATTTTGCCAGCCGTAGCCGTCGGGGTAAATGTAATAGGCAACGTTGCCATCTTCGACTTTTTCAACAACAACGCGGTTATAAGTTATGTCAACGGGCGTTCCAACGTCAACCATGCTGTAAAGTTCCTCAACGTCTTTTTCAAGCATACGAACACAGCCGTTAGAAACATAGCCGCCGATACTGTCGGGGCGGTTAGTGCCGTGAATCCCATAATTGCCCTTAATCTGCATCCAGCGATAACCTAAAGGGTTGCTCGGTCCGGACGAAACCATATATTCAGGGTCTGAAGGATCTATCCACGTTGGGTTAATAACTTTTTCCATAATTTTAAAATACCCTACCGGCGTTGGCGTGTAAATTTTGCCTAAGCCGAGAGGGTACACAGCTTTTTTTACGCCATTTTCGTAATAAGTCATTAAACGGCTTGCAGAATTTATCGCAATTCTTTTTTCAACTGTAGGAGCTGCCTCAGAATTTGACGCGCTAAAAATTATCGTCAATCCTAAAAATCCTGCCGCCAATTTCTCAAAAAGTTTCATATAACTTTAAGCACTGCCTTTCAAAATTTTTTCGTGTATTATAGCACAGTGCAGGATTAAGCGAAAGTTACAAGAATTTATTGACAGGAAATTTTAAAGTTCCTCGACTGTTACATTTTCAGGCTTGCCTTGCTTATACCAAAATTGTACTCAATATATTTTTCTTCAAATTTTGATATACCTAATTTAACCAGCTCCAATTTTATCTAAAAAAAGAGCCGCCAATTTCTGACGGCTGAAAATTTTTTCTTGTATAAATTTTTTATTTCTGTAAAAATTTTTCGGTAGTATCAGCGATATTTGCCGCCCAAAGTCCAAAATATTCCATAAGTTCATCTATTTCTAATATATCCAATTTAACCAGCTCCAATTTTATCTAAAAAAAGAGCCGCCAATTTTTTGACGGCTGAAAATTTTTTCTTGTATAAATTTTTTATTTCTGTAAAAATTTTTCG
>CALGGV010000049.1 GCA_937915725.1 uncultured Selenomonadales bacterium | reverse complement strand
GACACATGCGCCGCGCAATTTGACGCCACGCCCTATTATTATTCAACCTATCGCTCTGAAGAAGATGAAGTTGAAGTCAGCAACAAGCGCAAAATTATAGTGCTTGGCTCCGGTCCTATCAGAATTGGACAGGGCGTTGAATTTGATTATTGCAGTGTACATTCAGTTTGGGCGTTGCGTGAAATGGGAATTGAGGCAATTATAATAAATAACAATCCTGAAACGGTTTCAACTGACTTTGATATTTCTGACAGGCTGTATTTTGAGCCGCTGACAACTGAAGATGTTTTGAACATTATCGACAAAGAAAAACCTGAAGGCGTCATAGTACAATTTGGCGGACAAACTGCGATAAATTTGGCGGCAAGTTTGGCAAAGGCGGGCGTTAAAATTTTTGGTACTTCGGTTGATGATATTGACAGAGCCGAAGACAGAGAACGCTTTGACGAAGTTTTAACGGCGGTAAATATTCCACGTCCACGCGGTATAAGTGTTACAAATTTGGAAGACGCCATAAGCGGCGCGGCTGAAATTGGTTATCCTGTTATGGTGCGTCCGAGTTATGTTTTGGGCGGACGTGCAATGGAAATTGTCTACAATGAAAATGAACTGCGCGACTATATGAGCCGTGCGGTTAAAGTTACGCCCGATCATCCTGTTTTAGTTGACAGATATATGCAGGGAACAGAAGTGGAAGTCGACGCCATTTGTGATGGAGTTGACGTTGTGATTCCAGGTATAATGGAACACGTTGAGCGTGCCGGAGTGCATAGTGGAGACTCCATTGCCGTATATCCACCGCAAACTCTGCCGTCTAAGATAATTTATACAATCACCGATTACACAAAACGCCTTGCCGCCGCTCTTAACGTCAAAGGGTTGCTGAATATCCAATTTGTCGTGGCAAACGGTAAAGTGTTTATAATAGAAGTAAACCCGCGATCCTCACGAACCGTGCCATTCTTGAGCAAGGTTACAAATATAAAGATGGTTAATCTCGCCACTCGCGCCGCTTTGGGCGAAAAAGTCCAAGAAGCTGTGATAAGCGTGCCGGCATACTTTAATGACTCGCAACGTCAGGCTACCAAAGATGCCGGTAAAATCGCCGGTTTGGAAGTGTTGCGTATTATCAACGAGCCGACGGCGGCTGCTTTGGCCTACGGTATGGATAAAAAAACTTCCGGCAC
>CALGGV010000048.1 GCA_937915725.1 uncultured Selenomonadales bacterium | reverse complement strand
GTTGGAAGAATGAAGTTTTGCAAAGGCGCAAAGTGAAAATTATTTGGTGGTGATAATTTGACTGCGCGAGAATTTTTACAGCAGACATTTCTGACGTATAGGAATTTAGATAGTAGTACAGCGCAAATGTTAATTGTGCAAGACACAGCGCAAAAAATAACTCCAGTGATAACGGGAGTTCCATCGGTTACTGAAAATTGCCGCTCGAAAATTGAAAAAGCAGTAGTTGAAATGCTGGCACATTCAAACGAACTCGGAGAAAATGTTTTAAGCTTTTTAAGTGTATGGATAAAAGCGGCAACCCTAATATCCGGAATAACCAACGACGATGAAAGATTAATTTTGGAATATAGATATTTAGCGTTTTTTAACTGGACTGATATTGCGCGAAAGTTTAATTGTAGTGTCAAACGAGTACAGCAGTTACACGGGCGAGCATTGCTGACATTTGAAAAAATTTTTTCAGAAAAATAATTTTGGTTAGGGATGAAATTTCCCATTTTTCCCTAAATTTCCCATTTTTCCTATTGACAAAGGGTGTATGATATAATTAGGAAAAGTGTAAAAAATAAAAATTGAATATAAAAAAAGAATCCTCAGTCAAAAAGGCTGGGGATTTTTTAATACAAAAAATGAAAGGTGATGAAAATGTTAATGAGAATCTGCGCGAAGTGCGGGCGAAAAGTATTGCAAGGTACGCGCTGCACTTGTGCAAAGGAACGCGAAAAAGAGCGGCACAAAATATACAATGCCGAATTTCGAGATCAAGAAAAAAATAAATTTTATCATTCAAAAGAATGGGCAAGTTTAGTAGCGGCAGTCAAGGCGCGAGCAAATGGACTGGACGAATATGCGTTGGCGCAAGGATATTTTGAGGAAGGAAATACCGTACATCATATATACACGGTGGACGAAAGACCGGATTTAAAAATGTCAATGGACAATCTGATTTATCTTTCAGCAAGAAATCATAATCGGATACATAAGGAGTACAACAAGGACGCCACAACGAAAAAAATTTTGCAAGCGAAATTGTGTGGGATTATTCATTAGGAGCAACGGCAAAAAAAATCGCCGTAGACGCGCTTTAGAGTGTCTACAATGCACGTTTAGCCTTCGTCTAATATAAATTTATCATAAGGTTAAAATTTGCCGAAATTTCAATTTAAACGGTGTTTAATCTTTTCGGTAATTATATATAATTGGAAAAAAATTTTTGAAATGAAGGCGGGGGTAGTGGGAAAAGATTTTAACGCGCCGTTCCCGAGCGCGCTCCTTTCTATTGTTGCGCAAAAACGCCAGATTTGCCGAAAAAGGAAGTGATAGTATGGCAGGAAGAACAAGAAAAATTGTAGATATATCAACCGGAAAAATTGGAAAGCAAGAAAAACTTAATCGCAAAGTTCAGGAAGAAAAATTGAAATTGGACAGGGAGGCGTTGGAAGAAGGCGCGCCGGAATGGTTAAGCCAAAAAGCGGCGGAAGAATATAACCGCGTAGTATTTGAGGCAAAAAAAATAAATCTGTATGATAATTTGGACTTGCCTATTTTGGCGATTTATGCCGATTGTTATGCAAGATATGTTGAGGCGGCGCAATGTTTACAGAGACACGGCAGTATCATCACTGTTGGAGAGAAAGAATTTGTATCGCCGTTTGTAGCAATAGCAGATAAACTGGCAACGCAAATACTCAAATGTTCAACCAAACTCGGTTTATCCGTGACCGACAGATTAAAACTTATAGTGCCAACTAAAGAAGAAAAATCAGTTAATAAGTTTCTGGAGTTTTTAAAATGACAGATCGTACCACAGCTTATGCAAAGTTAATTGTTAGTGGCGGTAAAATTTGCGGTCGCGCAGAATATTTGGCTTGTAAGCGACATTTGGACGATATGGCAAATAAAGACTTTGAATATATTTTTGATATTGAAGTTGCTGAACGTCATATAAAGTTAGCAAACTGCTTGACAATAGGCGAAGGCGAACAACGCCGCCAACTTAAAACACGTGGTTTTCAAGAATTTATAATTGGTAGCTTGTTTGGCTGGAGAAAAAAGCGTTCCAATATTCGGCGATTTCGTGAGGCTTATATTCAAATTGCGCGGCAGAACGGGAAAAGCTTTATAGCGGGCGAAATGTGCAATGACTTTGCTTTATTTAATGACTACAAATACGGCAGGA
>CALGGV010000047.1 GCA_937915725.1 uncultured Selenomonadales bacterium | reverse complement strand
TCAATCGAAGTTGCACAGCTTGCAGGAATTATGGCAAGTGAATTGGGCGTTGACGTGAATTTGGCAAAACGCGCAGGACTTTTGCACGATATCGGAAAAGCTGTAGATCATGAAATTGAAGGTCCGCACGTTACAATAGGCGCAGATTTGGCTAAACGTTACAGAGAAAATAAAAATGTCATTAACGCAATAGCCGCGCATCATGGCGACGTTGAACCTTTGACAGTTGAGGCGGTACTTGTTGCGGCGGCTGATGCAGTTTCTGCCGCACGTCCCGGCGCAAGGCGTGAAAGTCTTGAAATGTATCTTAAACGCCTAAAAATGCTTGAAGAAATTGCAGAATCCTTTGAAGGTGTTGAACGCTGTTTTGCAATTCAAGCCGGCAGAGAAATTCGCGTTATGGTTAAGCCGGATCATGTTGACGATTTAGAAGCCGTTGCTTTGGCTCATGATATTGTTAAACGTATTGAAAAAGAGTTGGAATATCCCGGACAAATTAAAGCTACAATTATTCGAGAAACGCGCGTGGTTGACTACGCCAAATAATTTTTGAACTACAAGCGAGGGAGAATTTCTACCCTCGCTTTTTCGTAAACGCAATACAAAGGGGGTCTTGAAATGTTCGATTTTCTAAAAAAAGAAAAAAAACCTAATCCGGACGCCAGCAGACTATTGGCGTCAATTCTTGTGGTGTATCCGGCTATTCAATCTGTAACCTATGATTCTAAGGAAGATATTCTTGAACTTTCCTTTGCATTGAGTGGAAAATTTTCCAAAGATGACTTTGAGGATTTTCTAAAATATGTAGCAGAATCAGTTGAAACTTTGCACTATCTGGAAAATTTGTACGGCGCGTCGATTGAATTGAACGTCGAAGGAATTTTTGGAACTTACTTTTTGAATGTTCGCCGTGATATGGCAACTTTAACCTGTAAAGAACTTTCAATGCTTACAGAAATGGCGGCAAATTATTTCGGCGATACTTTGATTGAAGAATTTGACAGCGCAATTCAAGACGAAGAATATTTAATGGAGCAGGAAGATTATTTGGAGCAATGTTTATCAAGTATGCGTCAACTGCGAATTGAAGGTAAACTTGTTGGCGTGCGTGAACAAGAAAAAGTTGTAGTTTATAACAGATGATAAAGACTAAAGACTAGGGGAAAGGGGAATTTATGAAAATATTAATGGTCGGCGATATTTTCGGCAGGGCAGGCAGAAAAACTTTCGCCGAAATTACGCCAAAACTTAAAGCCGAAAAAAATATTGATATAGTGGTTGCAAATGGCGAAAACGCGGCGCACGGCAGCGGCTTAACTGTTTCGACTTTCAACGAACTTTTAAGCGGCGGCGCAGATATTGTCACAAGCGGCAACCACATTTGGAGCAACAAAGATATTCTGGAAATAATTGACAGGGAGCCTTTTTTAATTCGCCCGGCAAATTATCCGGAAGGCACGCCCGGCAAAGGTTTTTGTATTTTTCCCTATCGTTCAAAAAATATTGGCGTGGTAAATCTTTTGGGCAGAACTTTTCTTGCGCCAATGGATTGTCCTTTTGTTTGTGCTGAAAAAATTTTTGAGCAAATTAAAACTCAATGCGATATAATTTTAGTTGACTTTCACGCGGAGGCAACCAGCGAAAAAATTTCTTTGGGATATTTTTTAGATGGAAAAGTTACGGCGGTTGTTGGAACTCATACGCACGTTCAAACGGCTGACGAAAGAATTTTGCCTAAAGGTACGGCTTATATTACTGATTTGGGAATGGTCGGAATTTTAAATTCAGTAATTGGGCTTGATATTGAAAGTGTTATAGAAAAATTTGTTTCCTGCAGACAAGGTAAATTTCTTGTACCGGAAAAGGGCGCGTGTATTTATTCAGCCGTCTTGCTTGAAATTGATGATTTTACAAATGAAACTAAAAGCATTGAACGAATTAAAATTATTTCAGAATAAAATTTACAGAAAAATTTAGTCGCGTGTAGCTATTTTATATTTTTATTTGAAATTGACGACTCTACAAAAAAATTAAAAATATTAAAATAATGTGCATTATTTAAGAGTAGCAATATTGCAACTCTGTTATGGAAAAGTAACTTGTTCAATAATAAAGTAAAGGATTTTGACAGTATTTGAAGAATATTTATAACTAATAGCGACACAAAAATATATTTTTTTTACTTTTTGCTATTGAAAGGAAGAAACAACTATGGAAATTCTAAAAGTTTCAGCAAAATCAAATCCCAATTCAGTGGCTGGAGCACTAGCAGGAGTTATTCGTGAAAGTGGTAGCGCAGAAATGCAAGCCATTGGCGCGGGGGCTTTAAATCAAGCAGTAAAAGCAGTTGCCATTGCGCGGGGCTTTGTGGCTCCCTCCGGAATGGATTTAATTTGCATTCCTGCCTTCACTGATATTGAAATTGACGGAAACGAACGCACGGCGATTAAATTAATTGTAGAGCCGCGCTAGGTTTTTTCGGAGGGAAAAATAATGCCGAGCGACTTGCATACGCATACAATTTTTTCAGACGGCTCCTATTCGCCTGAAGAACTTGTTGCAATGGCTAAAAATATCGGACTAATATATTTTGCCATAACCGACCATGACACGGTTGACGGTGTAAAATATCTTTACGAAAATGGAATTTATCCTGACAGAGGAATAAAAATTATTCCCGGCGTCGAATTCAGCGCAAACAACGCAGATCACGATATTCACATTGTAGGATACAATATTGACATTTACAACGGCGCGCTTTCTGATATGATAAATGAAATTTCTGAGGCCAGATGGACACGCTTTAGCGAAATTATTAAAAATCTGCAAAACAAAAATTTTAATATTCGTGAAACAGACGTTTTGCAAGTGGCGGGTTCCAGTCGTTCAATAGGCAGGTTTCATATAGCGCGGGCTTTAGTTAAAAAGGGCGAATTTAAAACTGTTCGAGAGGCGTTTGAAAAAATGCTGGGCAAAGATAAACCGGCTTACGCGCCGCGCTATTTCCCTGAATTTGAAGAAATTGTTGA
>CALGGV010000046.1 GCA_937915725.1 uncultured Selenomonadales bacterium | reverse complement strand
CCATTGGCAAGACTATATGAACATTTTTAGCATATTTAAAAATTTCGCGCAGAATTTTTCTTTGTTGAGGGTCGAAAAAAATAAAACCGTCAATAAAAATTTCGGCGCGGCGAATTGATTTTGAATTTTTAATTAAATCGGCGGCGTGTTCAAGTAAATTGCTTTCATCGTTTTGCTTATCGGCTAGAGAATTTCTGAAGTCTTCATACAAAATCGACAGGTCGTGAATTTTATTTTTGAGTTCTTCGTCGTCGATATTTGCGGCAAGTTCAGAAAATTTTTCGGCGTCAACAGAATAAGTGCGCAGGTCTGCAATTTCTCTAGCCAAAATTTCCACAAAGCCGCGCTGTTTTGCGGAGCGTTCATAGTAGAGTAAATCTTTGGAGCGATTGATTAAAATTTTTCGCAATAAAAGCCGCCGTCCAATTTCAGAAATGCGCGGAACTATTGCGCCGCCGACTTCCTCCAGAATTTGGTTAGCGAATCTTTGAAAACTGTACATACGGGCGTTGACTGCGCCGCCTGTATCTTTGAAAAGTGCCAATTCTGCGCGGTACGTTTGATAAGCCGGCAGTAAAAAAAATATTTCAGTTTGGAGCGGCGAATTTGCCAAAATTTTTTTCATTGTTTCCAGACAATAGAAAGTTTTTCCGGTACCGGCGCGCCCTATGATTATTTCAAGCAATTTAAATCTCCCTTTCAGCCAGTTTTTAGGGACTAGGCTAAGTATTAAGAAAAAACTATTCCCTAGGGACTGTTGAAAAAAGCCGCCAAAAAATCAATTTTAACGGGGCTTTTCTTTGGTTTTAATATAAAAGTACCCTTGAGCTTAAAAAGGGCAATTCTCGTGGCTCTCAAGCGCAATTTTGAGCTTATTTTTATATCTATATTAAAATTTATTCACGTCCAAAATTATTTTTTCAACACGCTCTAGCCCCTAGCCCTTAATCCTTAATCCTTAATCCTTAATCCTTAATCCCTATTCCCTGTGAAACATTTTAGCTAAATCTTTTGACGAAAATTTAATAATGGTGGGGCGACCGTGCGGGCAAGTGTGAGGATTGGGCGTTTTGCTTAAATCGTTCAACAAAACTTGCATTTGGCGGGAATTTAATTCTTGTCCGGCTTTAATCGCCGCCTTACAAGCCGTCGTTGCCAAAACTAATTGTCGAATATTGCGGGCAATATCTGCGCGACGTTCGGCGTCAATTTCTGCGGGATTATCAATTTCCGGCAAGCTTGAAATAATTTCACGTAGCATATCTTCAGGGTCGGTTTCAGCGGCGTCAACCGGAACTTCAAGCAGTCTGAATTCATTTTTACCGCTCGGCTCCATTGTAAATCCTAAACTTTGAAAAATTTCCAAATTATTTTCAATCAGCAAAGTTTCACGTTCATCAAATTTCAAAATTCTATGAATCAAAAGTCCTTGCGCGGGAATTTTATCGGCGTAACTGCACAGCCTGTCAAATAAAATTCTTTCGTGCGCGGCGTGTTGGTCGATAATGTATAAATCTGAATCGCTCTGTGCGACAATGTAACACAAATTAACTTGTCCTATCGGCTGAAGTTTAAACGCAGGCTTAGAAATTTTTTGAGGCGGCGCGGTTAAATTTTTTTCGACGGGATTTTCAACAATTTCTTTGACAGGATTTTTTTCAGTGGAATTTTGAGGCGGCGCGGTTAAATTTTTTTCGACGGGATTTTCAATAATTTCTTTGACAGGATTTTTTTCAGTGGAATTTTGAGGCGGTGCGGTTAAATTTTTTTCTACAGGATTTTCAACAACTTCTTTGACAGGATTTTTTTCGGTGGAATTTTGGGTCGGCGCGGTTAAATTTTTTTCTACAGGATTTTCAACAATTTCTTTGACGGAATTTTTTCCGGTGGAATTTTGAGGCGGCGCGGTTAAATTTTCTTTCTGTGAATTTAAATTTTCCCGTGCTTTTTCGACGCTGAAATTTTTTCTATCTGAAGGCTTGCCGAAATATTCCTCAAGATTTAAAGGCTCATATTGTGGATTGTCCGGCGGCGCGGCAATTTCGGTTAAATCGTGCGATTCAGCGTTTTCTTTTCTTTCGGAAACTGCCTCACGAACTGCGCGATACACCATTCTAAAAATTTTATTATCGTCCTCAAATCGCAATTCAGTTTTTTGAGGGTGAACATTTACATCAATGGAACTTTGTGGAACTTCGATTTTCAAAACTGCGAGGGGAAAACCGCTTTTAGGAATAAGTGCGCGGTAGGATTCTTCCAACGCCTTTGAAATTGTGCGATTGTTGACAATTCGCCCGTTAATTATGAAAGTTTGCCACGTGCGGTAATTTTTCAAAAAATTTGGCTTGCCGATATAGCCGCTAATTTTAAAATCTTCGACAGTAAAATTTAATTCAATCAGCGAACTTGAAATTTCAGTGCCGTAAACTCCGGTAATAACGTCAATCATTTTTCCGTTGCCGGGCGTGGAAAGGGCGGGGCGATTGTTGTTTATAAATTTAAAAGAAATTTCCGGGCGGCTTAATGCAAGCTTTACAATATATTCATGAATTTTTGAGGATTCAGAGGCGGTTGCTTTTAAAAATTTAAGTCGCGCAGGCGTATTAAAAAATAAATCTTCGACAATAACGGTTGTACCGGTTTTACAGCCAATTTCGTGACTGTCAATGAGTTTGCCGCCTTCAATTTGAATTTTAGTACCGAGTTCAGAATTTTTTTGGCGAGTTTGCAGGGTAAATTTTGAAACAGCGGCGATAGTAGGTACAGCCTCACCGCGAAAACCGAGCGTAGAAATATTTAGCAAGTCTCTAACGTTGGAAAGTTTGCTTGTAGCGTGGCGTTTAATCGCCAAAAGTGAATCTTCCTTTGACATACCGCCGCCGTCGTCAGTTACGCGCATTAAAGTTTTTCCGCCGTTCAAAATTTCAACTTCAATATGACTTGCGCCCGCGTCAATGGCGTTTTCAACAAGTTCCTTGACGCAAGAGGCGGGACGCTCCACAACTTCACCGGCGGCAATTTTATTTATAGTGTTGTTATCCAGCAACCGAACAATTCCCACGCGCAAATTTCCCCTTTCAAATTTATTTCATAAAGTATAATTCAAAATTCGTTCATTGTCTATAAATTTAATGTGGCGGCGATTCACGTATTATTAAAATTCATTGAAGAGGAGACATTCTAATGATAGAAATTTTGGAAGGCGCAACTTTTAATGGTATCTTTTATCTTGTAACTACGCCAAATTAAACTAACTTTATACTTGATTGTACCCAACTGAAAGTTAGCATTTTTTTATCTTAGAAAATTCTTCGTACAACCAATGGATTATTGACGATTATAACGAATTTCAAAAATACGTGCGGAAATATCAAGAATTGCTTTTAGTTGTCGGACGCCAAAACGGTAAAACGCCGCTTGCAAACGCAATAACTTTAGCTGAATCGCCCATTAATTCAATCAAGGATTCTTTGCTACACCCAAATTTACGCAAAATATACTTGCGCAGTAGCGGAAAATTCCTTTTAAACTTGTGCCGACTACAACAAAATCTTTAGGGTTTTTCATACCCACAGAACAAAATTTTTAATTACGGTTGCCGTAGTCAACGTCATAATCTCAAACAATTAATGACGAATTGAAAGAAAAATCTGCATCAACAATGAAAGTATCGCTGTCAACAACAATATTTTTTGCAGGGAAATTTTTTTCAAGCAGAGTTTTACCCGCCGCAAATCCAAAATCTTTTGCAGTCAACGCGCCTAACTTTATGCTGTTTTTAAGTTTGCCCAAAATTTCGGTAAGGATATTTTTTATTTGTTCAATTTTTACGCCGTCACAATAAATTATTTTGACTTTAGAAAATTTAACTTCTTCAATTTGAATCGCACTTTGAAAATTATCCTTGTCGCCGAAAATTGAAGTTCCAAGTATAAAAGGCACGCCCACTTGATTTTTCAAAGTAAGTAAGTATCTTTGAAGTTATCAGCCATTTCACCCACGCCTTAGACAATCATTAACGGTGGTTTTAAAACTAATTTTCGCGCCAGCCATTGTTATTATTACCTTTCAACGCCAAAATTTTCCGAGCCCACTAAAGAGATTTTGATTCATCAAAATCAATTTCGCTAAAAAGTGTTTTACCAACTGACAAAAATTTTTGCTTTTCATATGGCAATTTTGCATTTCTTGTATCTGTCATAACATAGAAAAGTTTTTTGTCGCCAATGTAAATATTTTTCAGATTGTCTTGAAAAAGACTTCTGATTTGTTCAAGTGTTGGGACTTGTTCGCCGTGCAAAATTACACAATCTAACCAACTTGAAGGATTTTTTTCAGCGCACATAGATTCTTTGGCGGCGTCGCAAAGTTGCTCGGCTAATTCGTAGTCTCTGAAAAATGGATAAGCCGTTAGTAAAATTGCAATTTCCGCGCCAAAATGCATTTGTCTTTGGTCAAGTGTTCAGACAAATTTTCCGGCGTTTCTGTGTTCAAATTTTCCATTAAAGTTTTTTTTGTAAAAAGAATTGCCATATTTGCGGAATAAATGAAAGTTACGTCATCGCTATCATATCGGTAAAGTTTCATTTTTCAGGAACTTCATTAAAACGTTAAATTTTTCTATAGCCATATTCCAACCTCCTTTGTAAAAATCTTTTCAATAAGCCCAAATATATTTCTGCACAAAAAAAGCCGCTTAAACGGCGTGCAATATTAGAAACGATTTTTTAAACTTGCCACGATACACTTAACTTAAGAAAGAAATCACTGACAGATTTTTTTATATTTTGTATTAATCCGCCATCGCTTTTTTTATCTAACTGTAAGTTTTGGGAAGTTTTCTCATTGAAATGGAACTTTTTCATAGAAGTTTTGGAAAATTTAACGGCATCAGATTTTTTGATTATATACTCAATCGGAATTAAAACCGTGTCATTAATTTTGTACGTCATAATATTTGGCGCAGGTAAAAACGAGACTTTCTGCGCAATATTTTTTAGTTTACTGTCCAATAAACTTTGAAATTGTTTACTGATTGAAAGAAAATCCTGCCGGACGTGACTTGCCGCTTGATAATATCTGTGCGCAATAATAATTTGTCGATTGAAATCTTGTAAAACTTTTTCGGAGTTTTTTCCATCTTTGTTTATTCTTGAAATGATCTTGCACAATTTATTTTTGATTCTCAATTTGTTACTGTCAGATATATGACTTTCTACAACGTATGCATTATTTTTTATTGTTGCTTTTACTTTGAATCCCAAAAATTCCGAGCCTTGAGTTTTGAGATTTAAGATTTTTGATTTTTCGCTTGAAATATCCAGTTTCAAATTTTCTTTCAGCCACACTTTGACAGTATTAAAAATTTTGAAAGCGTCTGAAAAAGTTTTGCACAAAATTTTAAAATCGTCTGCATATCTTACAAAATAAATTTTGTTTTCCGTCGGAGCTTGACTTGTCATTTTACATTGAGAATTTATCCACCAATCAAGCTCATTAAGAACAATATTACTTAGCAACGGTGAAAGAACACCGCCTTGAATCAGTCCAAATTTTTTAATACCTTCGCCTTCAACATTGGCTTTAAGCATTTTTGAAATAATCGCCAAAAGTTTTTTATCGTGAAAGCCGAGATTATAAATCTGATTTATTAAAACCTCATGATTTACGCTGTCGAAAAAATCTTTTATATCAATGTCAACGCAATAATCGTACTTTGACATTTGCATTAAGAGTATCATTTTATTAACGGCGTGTCTTGTTGAACGGAGCGTCCTAAATCCGAAACTGTTGGGATGAAATTTTGATTCACAAACCGGCTCCAATACTTGCCGAATACATTGTTGAATCAATCTGTCTTCAAATGTCAGTACTCCCAAATTTCGTCTGGTACCGTTATCCTTAGGAATAAAGATACGCCGAATTTTCATTGGTTTAAAATTATTGAATCGTCGTTTTACAAGCTGAATAATTTTTTCATCAGATATTTTTTCATAGTATGAAATAGTTTTTCCGTCAACTCCTTTAGTGTTGCGATTGATACTTAGTTTGATATTTTTCATGGCCAGCAAAATGTTACTCTCTTTGACAATTAAGCCGTATAAATCATTAAAAATTTTGCCGCTTTGCCCTTGCGCGTATAATCTTTTGAAAGTATCTGACATATCGTAAACTCTTTCGACTTTAAAATTTTTTTGCGCCATTCCAACCGCCTCCGCCATAAAAACTAAACTATGATAACATTTTGCGGATAATCTGTTTCAATTCCACATGAATAAATATTTGTTTTGTTTGGCAAAAGATATGTCCTTAGTGAATCTTTTTCAACGTCAATGATTTTTTCCGCACGTTTCAACATAATATCGCAACGCTTTTTGGTTAATTGTACTTCAAATGCAGATTTCTGAACTCTAACGCCGTAACCTTCCAAAAATTTTGCCATACGATTTCTGCGTTTGTTGTCGATTATGTCGTAGATTATCAGCACCGTATAAATTTTTTCTTCACGAGATAGGATATTATTTTCAACGTATTTTGAAGGGCTCATATTTTTTCACATCCCCTGCCATTAAAGCTCTTGCGTAACTTTCAGCTTGCATTCTTAGAGAATGACGATACGAATATTTATTTTCCGATATAGTTTGAAGTTTTTTTTCGTAAGCATTGAGAAAAATTTTTTGTCCCGTTGAATTTAAATATATTCCGTCAATTTTTTCCGATTCAAAACAATTTTGTTTTATTTCGTTGTGATTGACAAGTGACATTACCATTGAATCTATCAAAACTGGTCGCCATTCTTCCATTAAATCTGATGCTAAAGTTGGGTGATGTTCTTTCATAGCGTGCATAAATCCAAAATACGGGTGTAAGCCGGAATTATTTATTGCTGTATGGACTTCTGACATTAGCAACGAATAACCGAAACTTAACATAGAATTGAACATATCACGCGGCGGGCGGCGCGTGCGTTTTTCAAAGGAAAATTCTTTTGAAACCATTTCACCGAGTGCAGAAAAATAATTTTTGGCGGCTACACCTTCATAGCCCATTATTCTATTAATAAGGATAGTTTTGGGGATAAATTTTGAAATTGTTTCCATTGCACGAATATTTTTCTGTACATTGTCTGAATTTTTGCGCCTGTTATATCTTCGCAGGATAACTTGTTGGTTATGTATTTTTGTTTCTATGATTTTTTGCGCCATTGCCAAATAAAATTTTGAGTCTTGCAATTTTATCTGGCGCGCTTGACGTGCTACGTTGACATTCGACATTGATTCCAAGCGACCGTAAAATTTTTGTGTGCTTGAAATCCACGTTACAGGTATTCCAATACGCAAAAATTCAACTATAGCTTGCGAAGTTATTTGT
>CALGGV010000045.1 GCA_937915725.1 uncultured Selenomonadales bacterium | reverse complement strand
ACAAAAGTAAACGCGGCGTCACTTTCAAAGGCTGTAAGCATTGTTGGAAGTTCGGTGGCTAATTCACTTACCGGCGGCAAAGGCGCAGATTCACTTTATGGCGGCGCAGGTAACGATACATTAAGCGGCGGCAAGGGCAACAATACTTTGACAGGCGGAAATGGTAAAGATACTTTCATTTTTGGCGGCGGAAAAGACACGATAACAGACTACGCGGCAGGGCAGGATACTATAAAAATTTCAAGCGGTAAAATTTCTAAAACTTCATACAGCGGAAAAGACGTTATTTTTAAGATTGGCAGCGGCTCTTTGACTGTCAAAAACGGCAAGGGCAAAAAAATTACCATTACTGATTCAAGCAACAAAACTACTACTCAGACTTATTCACAAACTTTTGATTTATTTGAAGATAATAATTTTATTTCAGAGGACGTGCAACTTTCAGAAATTACCGCGCAAAAATTTTCTGTTACCAAAATTCAAACTTCACAAGTTGACGAATTTAAGCAAATACAAAATTTGTTGGCTTACAGCGAAAAAAAATAAAATTTTATTATTCTCAAACTAAATTTTGGTTGACTTATAAAAGAAACTTTAATAAAATTTTGACAGGTACAACGAAATTTTTTTGAGAGGAGAATTTTTTAATGCTGCACAAGAAATTAAAACCCTTCCCAAAAGATTTTTTCTGGGGCGCGTCTACTTCAGCATATCAAGTTGAAGGCGCAAATTTGGAAGACGGCAAAGGACCTTCTTGCCAAGATGTTAAGGAACTCCCGCCCGGCACTGCAGATTTAAAAACCTGCGCCGACCATTACCACCACTACAAGGAAGATATTGCTTTAATGGCGGAAATGGGCTTTAAATCCTATCGCTTTTCCATTGCGTGGACAAGAATTTTGCCTAACGGCACCGGCGAAATTAATCCTCAAGGAATTGAATTTTATAACAATCTGATTAATGAATGTTTGAAATATAACATTACGCCGATTGTTACAATGTTTCATTTTGATATGCCGGACGCCCTCGACAAGCGCGGCAGTTGGTCTAATCGTGAGTCCATTGAATGGTTTGAAAATTATGCAAAAGTTTTATTTGCAAATTTCGGCGACAGAGTAAAATATTGGCTTACGATTAATGAACAAAATATGTTGACGCTTGTTGGCTCGGTTATTGGAACTCTGCGCGTTCCTGAAGGCACCAAAAATCTTACAAAAGAAATTTATCAGCAGAATCATCATCAACTTGTAGCGCAGGCTAAGGCAATGGTACTTTGTCATAAAATGTTACCAGATGCTAAAATTGGTCCCGCGCCGAATATCGCCTTTGTTTATCCTGCAAGTTGCAAGCCGGAAGATATTTTAGCCGCCGAAAATTACAACGCTATAAGAAATTGGCTTTATCTTGATGCCGCCGTTAAAGGCAGATACAACAATTTAGTTTGGGCGTACCTTGAAGAAAATGACGCTTGCCCGGTCTTTGGCGAAGGCGACGAAGAGGCTCTTCAAAATGCACACCCCGACTTCATCGGCTTTAACTACTATACAACTTCAACAGCTGAGGCTAGCAACGATTGGGACGAAGAATTAGAACCGAATGCAGATCAACAAACTGCACGCGGTGAGGCAGGTTTTTATAAAGGCTTTAAAAATCCTAATTTAATGCAAACTGAATTTGGCTGGGAAATTGATCCTACCGGTTTTCGTGTTACAATTCGTGAACTTTATGACCGTTATCATTTACCGTTGCTTGTTACTGAAAACGGCTTGGGCGCGTACGATAAATTGGAAGATGGAAAAATTCATGACAACTACAGAATTAAATATTTGTACGAACATATTAAACAGATTCAGCTTGCAATTACTGACGGCGCAGAAATGCTCGGCTACAATCCGTGGTCTGCAATAGATTTAGTTTCCACTCATGAAGGTATTCGCAAACGCTACGGCTTTATCTACGTTGATACTACCGATGAAAAAATTGGCAGCCTTGAACGTTACCGCAAAGATTCTTTCTTCTGGTACAAAAAAGTTATTGCGTCTAACGGCGAAGATTTGTCTTTCTAAAATTTAAAATTTAATATCGTTGAAAAAATTTCTGCTACGGTTTAAAATACGTGGCAGATTTTTTTATTTGAGGTGAACAAATTGGAAAATATATCAAAAGTGTATGAGCCGCAAAATTTTGAGCGGGAAATTTACGCGCAATGGGAAAAAGATAAAAATTTTCATACAGAGGCAGACCGCGCGGGCGCGCCTTACAGCATAGTGATCCCGCCGCCGAATGTTACGGGGCAACTTCACATGGGCCACGCACTCGACGAAACTTTACAAGATATTTTAATTCGTTATCACAGAATGAAAGGTTATAATACTTTGTGGATGCCGGGCACAGATCACGCCGGAATTGCAACTCAAGCCCGCGTTGAGGCAAGCCTGCGCGAGGAAGGAACTAACCGCTATAAACTCGGCAGAGAAAAATTTTTGGAGCGTGTTTGGAAGTGGAAAGAAAAATACGGCAACCGAATTACTCAACAACTTAGAATTTTGGGCGC
>CALGGV010000044.1 GCA_937915725.1 uncultured Selenomonadales bacterium | reverse complement strand
TTAAACCTGCGCGACTTCGCCGAAAAAAAGCTGAAAAAGTTGCAAGCTGAAAAATCAAGCTCCGGCTGAATTGGTCGGAGTTTTTTTGTTGCAGAAAAATATTTTTATGTTAAAATAATTTAGGTGATTAATTTGGATATAGATTTTGAACTTGGCGAATACAAATTTGTTTGGGATTCCGAAAAAGCCGAAATTAATAAGAAAAAGCATAAGATTAGTTTTGAAACTACAGCACGTGTTTTTCTTGACGAAAATAGCATTGATAATTTCGATGAGTTTCACAGCGATTTTGAAGACAGAATCCAAATCATTGGGCGAGTTGGAAAAATTTTAACTGTCATTTATACTGAACGTGGCGATGTAAACAGAATTATTTCAGCGCGACACGCAACAAAAGATGAGGAGGATGAATATTATGGACAATTTTACTAAAAACATTCCACCATTGACTCCGGAACAACTTGCAGAAATTGAGGAACTTTCAAAAATGAGTTATGATGAAATAGATTTTAGCGATATTCCGCCAATTTCAAAGGAAGAATTGAAAAAATTTAAACCTGCGCGACTTCGCCGAAAAAAAGCTGAAAAAGTTGCAAGCTGAAAAATTAGCTCCGGCTGAATTGGTCGGAGTTTTTTTGTTGCAGGAAAAATATTTACAGCGTTGAAAAACTTTTGCGGGGGTGATATTTATGCTTGAAAAATTTTTTTTAAAAATTTTGGTTGCGGCAATTTTTATAAATTTGCTGACAGTTTCGCCGGTACAAGCAGAAATAAAAACTGTTACCGGCGACGGCGAATATATTATGAGTATGAAGGAAACGCCGGAATTTGCCCAGCAAAACGCTAAACTTTATGCCGAACGCGTTGCCATTGAACAAGCCGGAATTTTTATCAGTTCTACAAGTGTTATGGAAAATTTTCAACTGCAGAAAGACGAAGTTATAACATTTGCGGCGGGCTTGCTGAAAAATATCAACGTCGTAAAAGTTGAAATGGTTCCCTTGACAGGCAACGCGGCAGGTTATATCAAAGTCGTTGTAACTGTGGAGGCGCAAGTTGATTCTGCTGATTTTGAAACCGCGCTGAAAGAATGGCGGAGCCGTGACGGTAACGAAAAATCAAATTTGGTGGAGCAAAATAACTCGCAACAAGAATTGATTGAAGAGCAAGCACGCCGTATCAAAGAATTGGAAGAAAAATTGGCAAATATCCAAACTGCGCAGGATAAACAAAACATTCAACAAGAAATGAAAGAAATTGACAAAGACGCGCTGTACATTCAAAAAATCGAAGAGGGCTGGAAACTTTACCGTAATAAAGATTTTGCTGGAGCATTAGAAATTTTTAATCAAGCAATAGAATTAAAGCCGAATGATTATCGAGGTTATTATGGGCGCGGCACTGCTTACAATGGTTTAAAACAGTACGAGCAAACAATTTCTGACTACAACAAAGCTATTGAACTCAATCCGAATGATGACTATGCATACTACAACCGCGGGCTTACTTACTATTTTTTAAGCCAGTACAAGGCGGCGATTTCTGACTTCAACCGCGCCATTGAACTCAATCCGAATTTATATCAAGCATACAACAACCGCGGCAGTGTTTACGATCAGTTAAACCAGTACGAGACGGCGATTTCTGACTTCAACCGCGCTATTCAAATTAATCCGAATTTTGTAGAGGCATACTACAACCGCGGACTTGCTTACTATAATTTAAAACAGTATGACGCGGCAATTTCTGATTACACCTGCGTTATTGAAATTAATCCCCATTTTGAAGAAGTTTATAACAATCGTGGCGTTGCTTACGCTGATTTAGAACAGTACGAGCAAGCAATTTCTGACTACAACCGCGCCATTGGAATTAATCCGAATTATGCAGTTGCATATTGCACCCGCGGCGGTACTTATGCTTTATCCGGAAATTTTCAACAAGCAGTAGCAGACGCTACAAAAGCTATTGAAATTAATCCGAATTTTGCAACTGCATATCAACTGCGCGGACTTTGTTATCAAGCGTTAGGCGAAACAGAAAAAGCCAATGCAGACTTTGCAAAGGCAAGAGAATTAGGTTACGCAGGTTAAAAAAAATTATCCCCGCCGGAAAATTGACGGGGATTTTTTTTATTGCAGAATCATTGCAATTTCATCACATTTAGAAAATTTTGGACAGTCGATGCATTCTCTCCAGATTTTCTGCGGCAAAGTTTCTTTCTCTACAATTTGAAAACCGACGCTTGCAAAAAAGGGCGTGTTGTAAGTCAATGTAAAAAATTTCTTGACGCCGAGTCTTTTACCATCTTCAAGCAGGCGTTTAACAATTTCGCCGCCAATCCCGCGCCTTTGAAAATCTTTGCTAACGGCTAAGCTGCGAATTTCAGCAAGTTCAGCCCACGTACAATGCAGCGCGCCGCAACCTGCAACTTTGCCGCTCTCAACTTCAACTGCAACTACAAATTCAGGCAAAATTTCATACAGCGTGGAATAACTTTTTGGCAACATTAAACCTTCAGCCGCAAAATCATTTATCAAAGTAAAAATCGCCTCAACCTCGGCGAAAGTGGCGTGTCTGTATTCAAACAAATTTTTCAACCTTCCTTGTTTGTGGTATAATTTTTTCTAGGCAGTAGGCAAGAGGCAAAAGGCAGTAGGAATTATCCGAAAGTTTTTCTCGTTAATTTTTACTCTTAGCCTTAAAAAAATTGGAGGGGATTTTATGGCAGAATATTATTCGGCGTGTCCGCGCTGCGGTAGGACAAATTTTGGCGAAATTTTACATTGCAAGCGTTGCGGTACTGAATTTTGCACAAAGTGCATAGGCAAGCGTACTTTGCCCGACGGTACAAAATACGAATGTTGCCCGCGTTGCGGCGCAGAATTTGACGAAGACGACGATACTATTTACGTTGTTGTTACTGAAAAAGAAAACGCCCGGCTGCGCAGGCAGTAGGATTTAAGGCAGTAGGCAGTAGGGATTTGTTATTACTCTTGTCTCTTGCCTTTTGCCTCTTGCCTCGAAGGACAAATTTTATTCAGCGGACAATCTTTACATTTTGGACTGCGCGAAGTGCAAATTAATCGCCCGTGCCAAATTAACCAATGGTGCGCGTCAGCCCATTTTTCTTTTGGAATAATTTTCTGTAAGCCGAGTTCAACTTCAAGCGGAGTTGTACCTTCGGCTAATTTTGTGCGGTTGGCAATTCTGAAAACGTGCGTATCAACCGCAATAGCCGGATTTTTAAAGGCAACACTTGTAACAACATTTGCAGTTTTTCTACCGACGCCCGGCAACTTTATTAATTCGTCAAAATCTGCCGGAACTTCGCCGCCGTAATTTTTTATCAACATTTCGCTTGTTGCCAAAATATGTTTCGCCTTTGCTCGAAAGTAGCCGCAAGGTCTTATAATTTCTTCAAGGCGCGTTTGTCCCAACTGTAAAATTTTTTCAGGCGTGTTTGCAACGGGGAAAAGTTCAGCCGTTACGATATTAACGCGCTTATCTGTACACTGCGCCGACAAAATTACCGCCACCAACAATTCAAAAACTGAATCAAATTTTAATTCCGGAATTGCGCCCGCGTATGTTTCTTCCAAAATTTTTAATTCTTCAAGTCTGAAATCTTCCATTGTTAATCCCTATTCGCCAAAACTAATTCCAAGTACGGCAACTCTTTAAAACCCAAATTTTTATAAACATTCAACGCGCTTAAATTTTCGTGTTCAGTTTCAAGCCGTAAAATTTTATTGGGGTAAATTTCTTTGACGTATTCAATAAATTTTGTACCGTAGCCGCGCCCGCGGTATTCAGCCTCAATGAAAATATCTTCAATCCAAATGCACTCGCCGCCAAATTCTGTTGAATAACCTTTCGCCAGCATTCCATAGCCGATAATTTTTTCGTCTGCCAAAAATACAAAGCCTTCAATAAAATTGGAGCTGCCTAAACAATTTTCAATATTCGCCGCAAAAATTTTTTCAGAGCCGTTGGTAATCACTGTCGCCGAATTGTAAAAAGTACGCATCATTTTTAAAACTGCCGCTGTATCCTCGCGCAGGATTTTTCTTATCTTAAACATTTTAATTTGTCAAACTCCGAACGGGCGCGGGTATTCTGCCGCCGCGTGCAATAAACGCCTCACTGCTCCAATTACTTTTTACGGGAACAATCGGACAATAGCCCAACAAGCCGCCGTATTCTACAACGTCTCCAACTTTAGCATTCGGTACAGGGATAATTCTAACGGCGGTAGTTTTGTTGTTGATAACGCCAATAGCCGCCTCGTCCGCAATTATACCGCTAATCGTAGCCGCGCTTACATCGCCCGCAACCGCTATCATATCTAAGCCTACGCTACAAACACAAGTCATAGCCTCCAACTTTTCAATCGAAAGACTTCCTGCATTTACGGCGGCGATCATTCCTTCATCTTCACTAACTGGAATAAACGCCCCGCTTAATCCGCCGACGTGCGAACTTGCCATTAAACCGCCTTTTTTAACCGCGTCATTTAAAAGAGCAAGCGCGGCAGTTGTACCGGGCGCACCGCAACTTTCCAAGCCCATTTCTTCCAAAATTCTTGCAACAGAATCACCGACCGCCGGTGTTGGAGCTAACGATAAATCGACAATCCCAAATTGTACGCCTAACCTGCGCGACGCCTCCTTTGCAACAAGTTGACCGACGCGGGTAATTTTAAAGGCAGTCTTTTTAATCGCCTCTGCAATTTCAGTAAAATTTGCGCCCTTTAAATCTTCAAGTGCATGTTTGACAACGCCGGGACCGCTTACACCAACATTTATGACAGTATCAGCCTCTGAAACGCCGTGAAACGCGCCCGCCATAAAAGGATTATCATTCGGTGCATTGGCGAAAACTACCAACTTTGCACAACCAATAGCTTGCTTGTCGCGCGTAAGTTCGGCGGTACGTTTGATAATTTCGCCCATTTCCCGCACGCAGTCCATATTAATCCCAGCCTTAGTTGACGCAAGATTTACACTGCTGCAAACTAAATCAGTTGCCGCCAATGCTTGCGGTATCGATTCAATCAAAATCCTGTCGCCGTTGGTAAAACCTTTTTCAACAAGCGCAGAAAAGCCGCCAATAAAATTTACTCCAACTTCTTTTGCGGCTTTATCCAAAGTTTCAGCTATTGGGACGTAACTTTCAGTTTTGCAAGATTCAGCGGCTATTGCAACGGGCGTTACAGAAATTCTTTTGTTGATAATTGGTACGCCGTATTCAGCCTCAATATCTTCGCCGGTTTTTACCAAAAATTCGGCAGTCTTTGTAATTTTATCGTAAACATTGCGGCAAAATTCGTGAAGGTTGGGATGCGCACAGTCTCTCAAAGAAATTCCCATTGTGATTGTACGAACGTCCAATTTATTTTCGGTTATCATTCGATTTGTTTCCAAAATATCTTCAATGGTTATCAAATTTTCAGCCTCCTTAAAAATATTTTTAAATTCTATCAAAAAGCTTTTCAATGTCAAGAAAAAAGGAAAACTTGTAAAAATCAAATGACTAATATATTTCAGCTACGCCCGCCGCATTCCTTTTTTTTGGCGGAAAAAAGAAAGTACATTAATAAATAAAAAATAATAACTAAGTTGAATAAAATTTATTCAAATAAAGAATTTTCTTTTTTGACGCGCTGTAATTAAAATAGATAAGATTTTTAAAATTTTAGGAGTAAGTGGCAAAATCCCTAATCCTTAGCCCCTAACCCCTAAATTTCGACTGGAAGGAGAAATTTTAATGGGACATCCTGTAACGACGAACCCGCTCATAATTATGTTTATAAATATGACGGTTGTATTTGTCGTATTAGTTTCGCTAAGTTTTTTAATCAAGCTGATTCACGCAATCGACCCGACTAAACAGCCGGAAATTAAATCTGAAGACAGCGAAAACGAAGAAGACGCCGCCAAAGAAACAGCGGCTATAATTTCAAAATTGCAAGCAGAAAATACCGCGCCTCCGCCCGTTGTTGAAGAGGGAATATCGCCGGAGGTTATCGCAGCAATTTCGGCGGCTATTGCTTGTTGCGGAATTTCCGGACAAGTTCGCGCAGTTCGTGTTGTAAATAATAATAATTCAGCGTGGCGTCAAAATTCGCCCAATAAAATTTTGTCAAAAAAAGCTTAAGGGGTGATTGAATTGGAATTTTTTGACGCATTTTCAGTATCGTTGCAAGCAGTTTGGAATGACAGCGGCTTTTCAGCTTTTACGCCCGGCAACGGAATTATGATTATTGTTGGACTTTTGCTTTTATATATGGCGTTTGTAAAAGAATTTGAACCGTTACTTTTGGGACCAATAGCCTTTGGCTGTATTTTGGCAAATTTTCCCAACACAGAATTTTTCGGCGAAGAAATGAACGTTATGCAAGCAATTCGTTTCGGCATAAACTATGAAATTTTCCCGCCGTTAATCTTTTTGGGAATTGGCGCAATGACAGACTTTGCCCCGTTACTTGCAAGACCTTCAACATTACTTTTGGGCGCGGCGGCGCAAATTGGCGTTTTCGTTGCACTTGCAGGCGCAATGATTGTTGGCTTTGACATTAAAGAGGCGGCGGCAATAGGAATTATCGGCGGCGCAGATGGTCCTACTTCGATTTATCTTTCAATTAAACTTGCTCCGCATCTTTTGGGCGCAATAGCAGTCGCAGCGTATACCTATATGTCACTCGTACCAATGATTCAGCCGCCAATTATGAAGGCGTTGACAACTCAAAAAGAACGTGAAGTTGTTATGCAGGAATTGCGCACTGTTACAAAATTTGAGCGCGTAGTTTTTCCAATAGCTGTAACAATTTTTGTAAGTTTATTACTTCCGCCAATTACTGCACTTTTGGGAATGTTGATGTTAGGTAACCTTTTCCGTGAAAGTGGCGTAACTGACAGATTAAGCGATACTGCGCAAAATTCACTTTGTAATATTGTAACAATCTTTTTGGCAACCGGTACAGGTATGACAATGAACGCAAAAGATTTTCTTGTTCCTGAAACTTTGCTTATAATTTGCTTAGGACTTGTAGCATTTATGGGCGGTACAGCCGGCGGCGTCATCTTCGGAAAAATTATGTGCCGTATGTCAAATTGGACAGTCAATCCTTTAATCGGCTCGGCGGGAGTTTCTGCAGTTCCAATGGCGGCGCGTGTAAGTCAAATTGTCGGTATGAAGTCTAAGCCCGGCAATTATCTTTTAATGCACGCAATGGGACCGAATGTAGCGGGCGTTATCGGTACGGCAGTTGCCGCTGGTACAATGCTTGCTATGCTGAAATAGTTTAATGCACGAGCAAATTTTCTTATTCATCAAA
>CALGGV010000043.1 GCA_937915725.1 uncultured Selenomonadales bacterium | reverse complement strand
TGACTAAAGAAGAAATTATTGAAGCTATTGGCTCAATGACAGTTTTGGAACTTTCTGAACTCGTAAAAGCAATGGAAGAAAAATTTGGCGTAAGCGCAGCCGCTCCCGTAGCAGTTGCCGCAGCAGCTCCTGCAGCCGCCGCGGAACCTGAAGAAGAAAAAACCGAATTTGACGTTGTACTTGCTGAAGTCGGCGCAGAAAAAATCAAAGTTATTAAAGCTGTCCGCGAAGCAACCGGTCTTGGACTTAAGGAAGCTAAAGCTCTTGTTGATGGCGCACCTGCTCCTGTCAAAGAAAAAATTTCTAAGGCTGATGCTGAAGCTCTCAAAGCTAAACTCGAAGAAGTTGGCGCAAAAGTCGAAATTAAGTAATTCACTCTTACTTTTTAAATCAAAAAAAACCGCTGGAAAAAAACCGGCGGCTTTTTTAGTTTGAAGTCAACTACCCCACGCCTTGCGCGGTTGCGTTAGCAAGCGTGCTCTCTTAGGCGGGGGCTTGCAGTTAGATTAAAAATCCACCGCGTACGGTTGGTTGACTGCAACCCTGTAGTATCCGCACAAGAATACTACAGAATCGATTATCCGAAGATAAAAGCGGGTGCCTTGCGCGGCTGCGTAGCTGGCGTGCTCTTTAGCAGCTTGTGCCATAACCGTTTCCCCAATACTTTAATTATACAAAAAAATTATAAAAAAGCAAGAAAGGATTATGCGCCTTTCCTCTCCACGTCTAAAGACGGGGGTTTCTCGGAGCATTTTGAAGTGAATTTTAAATATCCTCAAAACAGCGGAAAATTTCAACGTAGCAAGGCTTTTATATTTGGCAAGGGAAAATTATTGATTCAATCGATAAAGCCCTAAATTTTGCTTAAAATCGGCTGATTTAAAATCAAAAAACCGCTGGAAAAAAACCGGCGGCTTTTCAGTTTTAAAAAATTTTTAAGCAACACAATTCATTGAAAGTTCAATGAGTTTGTTAGCAATTTTGGCTTTTTGTAAAACTTCATCGGTAATTTCTTCGCCCGCCTCAATAATTATACTGCCATTATCGGCAATGATTGTTTTTACGGCTTTTCTTCCAATGAGAGTCATTTTGCTGGAAGATTTTTTTTGCGCGGGTTGCGGCGCGGCAGTTGTTTTTTGTTGATTTTCCATTGCGCGTTTAAGTGCCGCCTTTAAAGCCTCTGCTTGATTAGTGCCGCTCATTTGTTTAGGTTCCGGCGCAGGTTCAGATTTTACCGGTTCCGGTTCAAAGTCATTTAAATCCGGCATTTCAAAATCTTCTTCGTCTTCATCCGGCTCGTCAATATTTTCTTCGACAGTTTGAACTTCTTCAACGGTTTTTTCTTCGATGGGTTTAATTTCTTCGACAGGTTTAATTTCTTCGACGGGTTTTTCTTCGACGGGTTTTTCTTCGACGGGCTTAATTTCTTCGACGGGCTTAATTTTTTCGACGGGTTTAATTTCTTCGACGGGTTTAATTTCTTTGACAGGCGGTTTAACTACCGGTAAAGTTTTTTTTACCCCGTCCAAATCAATAACTGTAACCTGTTTACCGAAAATGGAAATATTATCTGCGGAAATTTCGCTAATGGATCCGTCCGCCGCTTTAATTTCACATTTTTCAATTCTGCCGTTTTCGCCGACAAATATTTCTGAAACTCTGCCTTGAATCGTACCAGTTTTAGTAATTGCCTTTGTGCCGAGAATTTTAATATTTTCGTCAAGCATTGCCTCATAATCGCCAACTTGACTAAGTTTTAAAATTTTTTCGCTGTGAATAATTGTGACGGCGTCATCACCAATGGCGATAATCGAGGCGTAGGGAATTAATTTAACGCCGCGATACCATTCTTCATCTTCGATAGTAATTGCCGCAATCATACCGTTTTTGGCGTCAATTACCAAAGTTTTGCTCATTCCGAGTTCACGCCCTTCAGTTATACTGATTATTGGCAAGCCCAGAATATCTGCACTTTTTTTCATCTTTTAACCTCCAAAAATCTATTTACCGCCGTAACAACTGCCGCCGCTACGAAAATTAATATAAATAGTTTCAAAAAATAATCAATATTTGCCGCAGTTGAAATTGCAACCGCCACCGCGTCAACCAAAAAAGAAAGTACCGCGCAAATTATCAGCGAAAAATAAGAAATTTCTTTGCCGAAATATCTTGCCGTTTCGTGAACTAAAATTATCGTTACAATCATAACCGGCGGAACTATCATTAAAAATATCAAGTAAAAAACCTCTCAAAGTTAATATTTGCCGCGTCAACCAAAGAAAATACCGCGCAAATTATCAGTGAAAAATAAGAAATTTCTTTGCCGAAATATCAAAATTTGAAACTTTTTTTGCATTTATGAATTTTAAAACTTCGACGCAATGAAAAAAAATCCTGCCAAAGATTGAAAAACGATATTGAACGTGATATAATTCGCCAGTTTGAAAGAAGGTGAATAAAAAATGTCTAAGCTGAAAAAAATCGGCTTTATTGGCACAGGAATAATGGGCGCGGCAATGGCGGGGCATTTGATGGACGCGGGATTTGAAGTAAGCATCTACAATCGCACAAAATCTAAGGCGCAAAATCTGATTGAACGTGGGGCGCGTTGGTGTGAAACTGCCGGCGAATGTGCTAAAAATCAAGACGTTGTTATAACGATTGTAGGTTATCCAAAAGACGTAGAGCAAATTTATTTGGCTGAAGGCGGGATTATTGATTCTGCGAAAGACGGCGCGTTTTTAGTCGATATGACGACTTCTTCTCCGCTTGTTGCCGAAAAGATTTACAACGCGGCTAAGTTGAAAAATTTGCACGCAGTTGACGCGCCTGTAACCGGCGGCGATATTGGCGCAAAAAACGCCACACTTACAATTTTGGTCGGCGGCGATAAAGAATCTTTTGACGCTCTTAAACCTGTTTTTGAAGTTTTGGGCAAAAATATTGTCTACGAAGGCGGCGCGGGCGCAGGACAAAAAACTAAGGCTTGTAACCAAATTGCCATTGCGGGCGCACTTGCCGGAGTTTGTGAGGCGTTTGCTTACGCTAAAGTTTCCGGACTTGATATTGAAAAAGTTTACGCGGCAATTTCAACCGGCGCGGCTGGAAGTTTCCAAATGACAGGCGTTGCGCGTCAAGGATTGGACGGCAATTTTAAACCCGGTTTTATGTTGAAACATTTAGCAAAAGATTTAGCTATTGGCAATGAAACTGCTACAAGTTACGGGCAAGCTTTACCAATTTTGGGAATGGTCTTGCACGAATTACGCCAAATGGAAAAAGACGGCAAAGGCGCGGAAGGTACTCAAGCATTGCTGAAATATTACGGCGTTGTTGACGAGGATGCTTAATTTTGAAATTTTTTTTGGCGGAAAAAATTTTAACAGGCAAATTATTGACGTAGATTTAAATTAATTTTGGAGGTTGTAAACTTTGTTTGATGAATTTAAAAAATTTATAATGCGCGGCAACGTTGTTGATATGGCAACTGGTGTTATTATTGGCGCGGCGTTTGGTAAAATCGTTTCTTCATTTACTTCAGATATTTTAATGCCACCTTTGGGACTTATGCTCGGCAAAATTGACTTTTCAAATTTATACATAAATCTTTCGGGCGTGGAATATGAATCTTTCGCCGCCGCTAAAGAGGCTGGCGCGCCTGTTATTGCTTACGGTGTTTTCTTGAATACTTGCCTAGACTTTTTAATTATGGCAACGGCGATTTTCATTTTGATTAAATGGGTAAATAAAATTATGCCGCCGCCAAAACCGGCTCCAACTAAAGAGCCGCGCAAATGTCCATATTGCAGGGAAGTTGTTGCTGACGACGCCACAAAATGCCCGCACTGCGCCTCGGATATTGTTGGCAAGTAGATTTTAAATTTCGCAAAAAAAATTAACCGCCTGTTACGGGCGGCTTTTTTATTTTATAAATTCTTCCAATGTTTGGTAAAGTTTTTAAGAAACAATCAGCTTTGACAAGTAGTTTTTAATTTGCACAAAAAAAATTTAACCGCCTGTTACGGGCGGTTTTTTTATTTTATAAATTCTTCAAGCGTTTGATACAATTTTTCGGGATCAACCGGCTTGCTTAAGTGCGCATTCATACCGGCTTGCAAAGATCGCTGAACGTCTTCATCAAAGGCGTTAGCTGTAATTGCGATAATTGGAACAGTTTTAGCGTCGGGTCTGTCCAGCGCACGAATTTTTTCAGTTGCCTGCAAGCCGTCCATTACCGGCATTCGGATATCCATTAAAACTGCGTCATAATAATTAACCGGCGATTTTTCAAAAAGTTCAAGTGTAAGCTTGCCGTTTTCGCCGTGATCTACCTGCATATCTTTCATATTCAAAATTTCTTTCATAATTTCGGCGTTAATAAACATATCTTCAGCCAAAAGAATATGACGCCCTGTTAAATCTGCAGGTTCATTTTCTTCAGCAAGTGCAAGGCGTTTTTGCTCAATAGCCTGGCTAAATTCGCTAAGAATACTTGACGCAAAAAGCGGCTTAGGCATAAATTTATCTACGCCCGCCTCAATCGCCTCTTCTATAATATCGTCCCAATGGTGCGCCGTCAAAATTATTATTGTCGATTCATTGCCGGCAACTTCTCGAATTTGCCGCGTTACTGCAATTCCGTCATATTCCGGCATTTTTAAATCAATCAGTAAAATATCATACGCCTCGCGGCGCGCAGATTTCAATTTTATCATTTCAAGAGCCGCCGTGCCGCTAAGTGCAGTATCAGCCGCAATTCCTACTTCCTGCAAAACAAGTTGGGCGTGTTCGCAAGCAATTTTATCATCATCAATAATCAAAACTTTTAAATCGCCGGGATTAATTGAAATTTCCTCATGAACTTCAGAAATTTTTTCGGAATTGCGCAAAGTGATATTAACCGTAAATTCGGAGCCGACGTTTTTTTGAGATTTAACAGAAATTTTGCCGTTCATCATGTCAATAATATTTTTAGTGATGGGCATACCTAAGCCGGTGCCGCCGTAAGCACTAGCCGCGCTTGAATCTTCTTGGCTGAAAACTTCAAAAATATGTGGCAAATATTTTTCGTCCATACCAATTCCGGTATCTTTTATGACAAAACGCAAGGTAGATTTATTTGTAAACTGTGCGATTTTTTCAACGGTAAAATCAATTCTGCCGCCGTGCGGAGTAAATTTAATGGCGTTGCTCAAAATATTTATCAAAACTTGTTTCAATTTCATTGAGTCGCCAATATAAAAATCGTCAACCTTGCCAAGAATTTTACAATCAAAATTCAAGCCCTTTTCAGCACATTGACTGCTTACCATTGAGTTAATCTGTTCCATCATTGCGCCAAAAGAAAATTCTTCATTTTTAAGAATCATTCTGCCGCTTTCAATTCGGCTCATATCCAAAATATCATTTATCAAGTTGAGTAAATGTTTTGCGCTATCGCCAATTTTTCGCAAATGTGAACGAGTGCGCGCAGATAAATTCGGCTCCTTCAATGCAATGCTGTCAAGTCCAATAATTGCATTCATAGGCGTCCTAATTTCGTGGCTCATTGAAGAAAGAAACGCGGTTTTTGCAATGCTTGCTTGATTGGCAGTATCCAGCGCGGATTTAAGTTGCGTATTCAGCATAATTTGTTCACGCTGAATTTTTGTAGTGTCAGATTTTAGCAAAACATAAAATTTCGCCTCTTTATCGACGGCGTAAAAAACAAAACGCTTGTAAAAAATTTCGCCGTCAATCCGGCAAGAAATGTTTACTTCATAGGATTCTTTTTGAGAAAGTTGTTCTTCGATAGTTTCAAGGCTCAGTGCGTCAATTTTTTTCTGGATAAATTCCTCACTGCCGGTAAGGACGGGCTTAACTTGATTTTCGATATATTCGGCGTAATTGCCGGCGTGTTCTTTTGGAAAAATACTGCCGCGTGTAATTCGCTTAGAATCGCCAATAACAACGCCGTATTTGCCGTCAGAAAGAAAAGTTATCATATCGTACTGTTCAACCAAAACTTTTTGCAAAACGGCGTTATTAACCATTTCTCGGTTATAATCGCGTTCAGTTGCGAACGCCATAATATCGCCGCTTTTAGGATTTTGGCTTAAAGTTGCGCTGTACTCAATGAAACATTTTCTGCCGCTGGGACGCCTGCTAAATAAAATTTCTGTAACTGAATTTTCGCCGCGATAAAACATTTCCAAAAGATTTTGCGGGCTGAAATTTTTAAGAAATTTTTTTCTGTCACGTTCAAGCGGAAAATTTTTACTGCGCTTTACTACATCTTCAGAAACACTTTTGCCGCGAAAATCTTCTGCATATTCGCCGCGCCCGTGAAAATCTTCGATAACATTTTGAGTAAGATTTAAGCGCAAAGTTACAAGATTATCATTTGAAAGGCTTTCCAATTCTGCGCGCATAGATTCATAAAGACTTTGAGCGCGCTGTTCGTTTTCTTTTATCGTGGTTATGTCAAAATAATTGCAAAAAGCGTACCAAACGCCATCTTCCTGAACAAAAGAATAATGGATATTAACCCAAATCCAGTTGCCTTTCATTGTGCGCTTGCGAATATTTAAGCTGTTAGTTCCGGATTTTGTAATATGGTGGCGAAAAAGATAACCGACTTCGGAGCGATCGTCACGATGAATACTTTCCATTGTTCCGCCGCTTTCCAATTTGATAAAATCTTCTTCTGTGCCTTCCATCATTTCTGTAAATTCTTTTGAACACCAAATTGGAAAATATCTGCCATCATCTTCGACGCGCATTAATACAGCATTTGTATCCAGAGATTTAATAAGTTTTTCGTAAAAATCGCTTTTAAAATCTAACATAAAATTTCCCCGTTCGTAGAGGTTAGGGGTAGTTTTGATTAATCCTTACCCCCCCCCACCTGGTGTTAAAGCTTATACTAACGCCAAAAGTTTGTTGCGCAATTCCATAATTGGTTGATACATTGTAACGTAATCTTCAGATTTTCCGGCGCGGAGCAATTCAGTCATTTCTGCAAGGGGATTATAAATTGGTGTAAGTGCCAAATTTCCCAAAACGCCTTTTAAAGCGTGCGCTGCCTCAAATGCCTCATCAAGTTTGCCGTTTTCCAACGCCGCGCCGAGTTTTTCAAATTGGTCGCTTTTAAGTCCCATTCCTATCATTCTGAAATAAAATTTTTCGTTATTCATACAGCGGGTTAAACCTTCCTTTGTATTTACTCCAAATTCATTCAGTGTTTCAATCGTCAGCATAGACAAAACTCCTTTCAATTCTTAGAAACAAGGGTTGACCGTCCCCATAGCTACAGCTGGGGGATTCTTGAGACTGTATACTCAAAGGGCTTGCCCCCTACCCGGTAAGCTTGCGCCTTCAGGCTACTTTTTTTCTTTTTGACATGTAATATCCTTTTTGCAAAGTACTTCTTTAGCCCCCGTGACTGTCGAGCTATAAGACACAAATCGTTGATATTTTTTCACGTTTTTTATAGCGGAAAGCTAACCGTTTGTGTCTGTTGCTTTATAGCAAAAATTTGAGACTATGTCAAATATTGCGGCTTGTATGCTTTTACGCCACTAAGCCTTAATCCCTATTCCCTAATCCCTAAAATATGTTATAATTTGCCAAAAATAAAAAAACGCTTAGAATAACTTGAGATATTTTAGCAGTAAATTGAAAGAATGTAAAGAAAGGAAGTGAGGGCGCGGCTAAACAGCGAGTTTTAAAACCGCGCTGGAACATGAAAAAAATATTAATCGTTGACGATATGGACGTAATACGGGAAATGGCTGCATTTATGTTAGAGGATCAATATCAAACTTTTTGCGCGTCTTCAGCCAAAGAGGCGATTGAAATTTATCGAAAAGAAAAACCGGATTTAGTTTTATCAGATTTTAGAATGCCGGAAATGAATGGCTATGAATTACAGCGTACCCTGCAGGAAGAATATCGCAAAATTATTCCCTTTATGTTTATGACGGCAGATCCTACTGAAGAAACTGAAAGTAAGGGATTCGATAACGGCGCAATGGATTTTATCAGAAAGCCCTTAAATCCGGACGTCCTACTTCGTCGCGTTTCAAATATTATGCAGAATGTTGAACAAATTCAAGACTTGAAAAAAGATGCCGAAATTGATAAATTAACCGGCTTATTAAATAAAGCGTCTTCTGAAAAAGATTTAAGGCAACTTTGCCAAACAGCTACAGGCGCACTTTTGATGATTGATTTGGACAGCTTTAAACTTGTCAACGATATTCACGGACACGCAATGGGCGATAAAGTTTTGGTAAATTTTGCTGATATTTTACGTACGGCGGTACGGTCTTCAGATTTAATTGGAAGAATGGGCGGCGATGAATTTATTGCATTTTGTCAAGGGATTCATGAAGAAAGTTACATTGCCCAAAAGGCGAAATTTATAAATGAGCGCGTTACTGAAATGGCGAAAAAACTTATGGGCGAAAATATGAATATTCCGCTCGGCGCGTCAATCGGCGCGGTTTTTGTTCCAATGCACGGTAAAGATTTTGCTGAACTTTACAAAAAAGCTGACAAGGCACTTTATATCGTCAAACAAAACGGCAAGCACGGCTACAGCGTTTACAGCGAAGGCGAAAAAGAATCAGAAACTGTCGAAGTTGCCAACCTCGCGCAGATTGAAATGATTCTTAGCGAAAGGAATCCGGAAGACGGCGCGTTTATTTTGCCTTTTGAAAATTTCCGCACTATTTACAGATTTTTGAAACGTACACGCGGCTTTTACAGCAAAAGTACTTGTCTTGTAGTTTTCACTTTGAAAAAAAATAAGGAAAGTGAAACAATTACTTCTTCGCAGGCAAATGAAAAACTGCTTGAAACTTTACAAAAAACTTTTAGGCAAGGCGATATTCTTACCAAAAACGGCAACAATCAAATTCTTGCACTCTTGACGAATACCAATGCACAACGTGATATTGACAGTGCGATAGGGCGCGTAATAAAAAAATGGGAGGCTTGTGACACCGGAGCTTATTTTTGGTTTGATCACGAATGGACGGTTATTAATCGCTAATTTTGTAGCAAATTTTTTCAAATCGAAAGGATTTTTTTAGTACAATGTTGAATAAAGTTGCAGATTATTTTAGAGGAGGAAATTATTTTGGCAGATTTTAACGACAACGATAAGGCATATGAACGCCTTAGAAAATCTATTGATGAAATTGTACACATTACAAATTCTGTTTACGACGCGGTTGCCGCCGTTTCAAAGAGCGCGGGAACTCTCGCTACTGTTGGACAGGAGGCTATTAAACAGGCTAAATTCTTGCAAGAAAAAAATGATGATACTGTAAAAGTTATCGACTTCATTACAAACATTGCAGGGCAAACAAATTTACTCGGCTTAAACGCGGCTATTGAGGCGGCGCGTGCAGGCGAACAAGGGCGCGGTTTTGCTGTTGTTGCTGAAGAAGTTCGTAAACTTGCTGAACAATCCCGCGAGGCTACTGAAAAAATTCAACAAACTTTGAATCAGATGAACGGCGCGGTTGAAGAAATTTCAAAAACTATTGAACATACCGGCAAAGTCAGTGAAGATCAAGCAACTTCAACTTCAGAAATTCTTTCAAATCTTGAACGTGCCAAAAAAGCTATCGATGACCTTCAAACTTATATTGAGGCAATGAAGTAAATTAATGGCAAACCAAAAAAAGGTAGCCGTTGCAATGAGCGGCGGAGTAGACAGCTCATTGACAGCGGCTCTTTTAATTCAACAGGGCTTTGAAGTTTTCGGCGTTACAATGTGGCTTGAAACTGACGAATTTAACTCGCGCAGTTGTTGCAGTTCCGCAGAAATTCGAGATGCTAAAATTGTTGCCGCGCAGTTGGGGATTAAACATTTCGTGGCAGATTTTAGGGAAATTTTTAACGCAGAAATTGAAAATTATTTTGTCGAAGAATATTTGAAGGGAAAAACTCCTAATCCTTGCGTGCGTTGCAACAAAAAAATTAAATTCGGCAAGCTTTTTGAGTTTGCAATGGAGCAAGGCGCGGATTTTTTGGCAACCGGACACTACGCACGAATTGTTTTTGAAGACGGCAGATTTAAATTAAAAAAAGCTGTTGACTTGAAAAAAGATCAATCGTACGTGCTTTATAATTTGACGCCGGAAAAACTTTCAAAAATTATTTTGCCGCTCGGCGAATTTTCAAAAACTGAAACGCGGGAACTTGCCGAAAAATTAAAATTAATTTCTGCTCACAAAAAAGACAGTCAAGAAATTTGTTTTGTACCGAATGACGATTATAAATCTTTTATCGCCGCGCGCGCAGATTCTGTTGACGCTTTACAGCCGGGCGAAATTGTAGACACGGCAGGAAAAATTTTAGGTTATCATAACGGCGTTGCAAATTATACAATCGGTCAACGAAAGGGCTTGGGAATTGCCGCCGAAAATCCTTTGTACGTTGTAAAATTGGACGCGGAAAAGCGACGCGTAATTGTCGGCAGTAACGCTGAAACTTTTTCAGATTTTTTAACGGCTGAAAATGTTCATTGGATTTATCAGCCGAATTTGCCTGCGCACCTTCAATGTAAAATTCGCTATGGTCCGCGTGTTGCAAATTGTACTGTTGAAAATTTTGGAGAAAATCTGCGCGTAATTTTCGACGAGCCGCAACGCGCAGTTACTGCAGGACAATCTGTAGTTTTTTATGACGGCGAAGAACTTTTGGGCGGCGCGGTTATTAAGGATTAAGGGCTAAGGATTAGGGATTAGGGATTGGGATTTTTAGGGAGAAATTGTTATGGAAATTAAAGGAAAATACAATACAGCAAAAGTTTTTACAGAAAATATTGAGCCGGAATGTTTCAACCAGATTAAGGAAATTTTGAACTGTCAAGCCTTCGCCGGTGAAAAAATTCGTATTCAGCCGGATTGTCACACGGGCGCAAATTGCGTTGTAGGCTACACTCAAACTTTTTCTGATAGAATCGTTCCAAATTTAGTCGGCGTCGATATTAGCTGTTCAATGTCTTATGTAAGAATTCCGGAAATAAATTTGCAAACGCTTGATAAAGTCATTAATCAATTTATCCCCGCCGGAGCCAATATTCATAAAGCCGGTACACTTCCCAACAAAGTCAGCAAACAAATTGACGCCCTTTTGAGAAAATTAATTGTACCGCTTAATTCTGAAACAACCGCCAGAATTTTAAATTCAGCAGGAACTTTGGGCGGCGGCAACCACTTTATCGAAGTTGACAGATCCGCAGAAACAGGGCAATGGTATTTGGTAATTCACAGCGGCAGTAGAAATTTGGGCTTGCAAGTTTGTAAATTTTGGCAAGGTAAAGCTATTGCCGAATTGAAAAGCAATAAATACGGCGTTGCAGATTTAATTGAACAGCTGAAAAAAGAGGGCAAAGAATCTGAAATTGATGCTGAAGTTGCCAAAATAAAAAGCCAAAATCGTGATATTCCAAATGAATTGGCGTTTTTGGGCGGCGCGGAAATGGAAGGTTATCTTCACGATATAGCAATAGCTGACGAGTTCGCAGATTTAAACCGCCGGACTATGATTGAAATTATTTGCAGTAAAATGAAAATCCCTACTCACAAAATGAAAATTTTTACCACGAAACATAATTACATTGACCAAGAAAATAAAATCCTGCGAAAGGGCGCAATTTCTGCCTACGCTGATGAAGAAGTTTTAATTCCAATGAATATGCGCGACGGCAGTTTAATTTGTGTCGGCAAGGGAAATGAAGACTGGAATTTTTCCGCTCCGCACGGCGCAGGGCGTATAATGTCACGTAGCGCGGCTAAAGAATTAATTTCACTTGAAGAATTTCAAAAATCTATGGACGGAATTTTTTCAACTTCAATTAGTGAAGGCACAATCGATGAATCGCCAATGGTTTATAAACCGGCGGCAGAAATTGAAAATTTAATTGCGCCAACAGTTGAAGTGCGCGAACATTTAAAACCGCTGTACAACTTTAAAGCAGGGGGAGTTTAGGCAAGAGGCATAAGGCATAAGGCAAAAGTAAAGAGGCAAGAGGGAAAAACTACTGCCTACTGCCTTTTGACTACTGCCTAAAATCGACTGAAAGGAGATTTTAACGATGGCTATACACGTAATTGAAGAGGCGCGGCGTTGTCTGCAGTGTAAAAAACCACTCTGCAGATTAAAAGGTTGCCCAATTCAAACAAATATTCCGGAAATGATACGCCTTTTCCTTGACGGCAAAACTCAAGAGGCAGGCAAAATGCTTTTCGACAATAACCCGCTGTCAATAGTTTGTTCGCTTGTCTGCGATCACGAACACCAATGCGAAGGCAACTGCATTCAAGGTAAACGAAAGGAAGGTTCTGCTGTTCAAATTCCAAATATCGAACATTATATTTCGGATTCATATTTTGACAAGGCAACGATTGAACGCTTGCCGGATACGGGACAATCTGTGGCGATAATCGGCGCGGGTCCTGCAGGTATTACTATTGCCGTAAAACTTGCCGCACTCGGTTACAGAATTACTATCTTTGAACGTATGGATAAAATTGGCGGGATGATGCGTTATGGTATCCCCGCTTTTCGTTTACCACGAATTATTCTTGACAGGTACGCAAAAAAACTGCGCGAAATGGGGATACATTTTCGCCCAAATACCGCAATAGGCGGCGCGTTGCATTTGGAAGATTTATTCATGGACGGCTACGACGCAATTTTTATTGGTACGGGCGTTTGGCGTCCAAATCGCACGCACTGCAAGGGAGAATCTTTAGGTAATGTTCATTTCGCTGTAGATTATTTGAGAAATCCTGAGGCTTATGATTTAGGCGATACGGTTGCAATAATTGGCGCGGGCAATTCGGCTATTGACGTGGCACGAACTGTTGTGAGAATGGGAAGTCGTCACGTTACACTTTATGCACGCCGTCAAAGAATTGCGGCAAGCCAAAGGGAATTAGACTACGCAGCCGTTGATGGAATTGAAATTCAACAAGGTATGGCGATTAAAGAATTTACCGAAGAAGGACCAATTTTTATTCCAAAAATTTTTGACGAGGCAGGCAATGTCATTCGTGAAGAAGAGCCGGTTTTAATGCCCGCCGACAGTACAATTATTGCAATTAGTCAAGGTCCAAAAGATAAAATCGTAAATACAAGCCGCGCCTTGCAAGTTTCTGATAAAGGATTAATCGTTGTTGATGAAAGTGGACGAACTTCGATTGAGGGCGTGTTTGCAAGCGGTGACGTTGTTGCAGGTTCAAAAAATGTTGTGCTTGCAGTTTTGTATTCTAAACAAGTTGCAAATACCATTGACGAATATTTAAAATCCAAACGCGCGTAAAATTTGCGCCTGAAATTAGCCCTAAAATCGACGTAAACACCCTTTCTAAATCTTTCACGATATTTTTATTGAAAAGTTTTTTGAGGCGGCTTAATTTCGATTATTTAAAATCTAAGAGAATGTTTACAAAGGAAGAAGTTGGCGCACACAGAACGCCCGACGCACTCCGTTTTTGAAAAAAAGAAATGCCGACTTGTTAAGTCTTTAAAATTTGTAAACACTTTCTAAGAGAATAAAAAAATCAGCGGCTTAACAAAAAAATGGAGCCGCCTTTTTATTGGAAAATTTTTTAGATTATTATTGACGAATATTTAAAATTTAAACGCGCGTGAAATTTGCGCCTGAAATTAGCCCTAAAATCGACGTAAACGCCCTTTCAAAATCTTTTACAATACTTTATATCAAAAATTTTTTAAACCCGCCTTAAAATTGATATTTTTAGATTTATTAAATTGCACAGGAATTACACAAAAAAATTACCGCACAATCATTTTTGAAAGTGCGGTTTTTGTATTTGCTGAAAAAAATTTATTTATTAAGAGTGCATTTAATTTCGGTAATATATCCGTCACGTGTTGTAAATTCAAGCGTGCGGTTTTTGTCAGTGTATTTGTAAACAACGCCGCCGTTATCGCCCATTGTAACAGAGCTTGCATCGCCGTAAGCGTCATTAAGTGAATAATCAACCATTCCAACTGCAATATCTGCCGGTGTGTAAAGTCCGTCGTACATTGTGGAAACTTCCTGTACAACATTATCAACAACTTTCATATCAAGCCCGTTGGAAAATTGCACAATTTGATTTTCATATGAAATTGGCTCGCCGTATTTTTCGGTTATAACTTCATAATTAATACCGGGAACAACGCCATCAAGCGCGGCAACTTTTTTATCGACTGTGCCACTTTGAATATTTGCCATTGCCGTTTTTGCGTCTTCAATCGCTGATTGAACTGTGTTTGCAGCGTTATTTACTGCCTCAGTTGTAGCTTGAGCAGCATCGTCAACTTTTTCTTTTACTTCCTCGACTGCAGCATTTGCATCTTGTTTAACTTCTTCCGCAGGTTTATCTGTTTTGCCGCAACCTGCAGAAAATAACATTGCTGCAACTGCTAACAACGCTAAAGTTTTTTTCATGGTAAATTACCTCCAAAAAAATCTTGTCAATTTTGACGTGTTATATTACCAAACTTTTTAAAATTAATCAAGCTTTATTTTCTGCCATTTGATTAGCCAACGCCCAACCGGCTGATTCCAACATAATTACACTAATTGAAGGAGCTACAGTTTGTCCTAATATTGGAATAAATTTTGAAACTTCCTTAGCGATTGATTTTATTGGTTGTTTCAAGGCAGTTTGTTTAATTGCGTTAATTGCCATAGCCTGTGCAACGTTTTCGGTAATTGAACTGCCGAAAACCGCCGAAAGTGCCATTGCCATTGTTGTCATTGTAACTGTATCGACTGCCACTCCTAATCCCGGAACTGGTACTAAATTTCCTGCGGCGGCGGCTACTGCGTGCGAATGAATTATTTTTTTGCACTTAGATTTTTCTTCGTCAGTCATTGCCATAAAATTTCACCTGCCAACTTTTTAAAATTTCAAGTGCTTTGTCTGCGAAAGTTGGAATAAGTTTTTGCATTTGCGGAGTTAAATTAATTCCTGCGTCTAAGCTGTAAGGTTGCGCGCCCAAAAGTTCGACGCAGGGAATTTTTTTGCCGGTAATTTCAAGCATTGTCAAAATATCTTGAATTCCTATTTCATGCGCTGAAATTTTTTGTGTAAAGTGTTTCAAAATTTCGCCATCGCGCAAATGAAAAGTTGTACCCGCCTCAACTCCGCCATCTATTGAATCTATTATCAAAAGTTTTTGCGTTCCAATTATAAAATGTTGCAACTCAACACCCAAAGTCCCGCCGTCAATCAAATTTACATTTTCCGGAAATTTATAATTTTGTTGTAAAAATTCAACTACGCGGACGCCAAATCCTTCATCAGTAAGAATTGTGTTGCCAATTCCCAAAATTGTAATTTCTTTCACAAACAAACTTTCCATTACATCACCTCAAGAATCGCCTGCAACGATTTTTTTAATTCCGGAATATTTTTTGTTAAAATTTCCCATATAACATCGAAACGAACGCTTTCATAATCATGAGCATGAATATTGCGTAAAGCCTTTATTTGATTCCACGCAATTTCAGAATGTTTATTTTTAAACTCGTCAGAAAGGCGTGTTGTCAACTCGCCAATTTGAATTATGCACATCCCACAAGCATATTGACAAGCAAAATTTGAATTAAAATCCTCAAAAGAAGTACCAAACATCTGCAGTAACTTTTCAATATCGTTGCAATATTTAATAATTTTTTGCACAACAATTTTATCAATATCACGCGGTTTCTTCCTCATAAAGTAACACCTCATCTTCTTTAATCGCAGACAAAAATTCTTTATCCGAACTTCCCGTCATTACAACGTCAACATGACATTTAAAAATTTCTTCCAGATCCAAAACAAATCCAAAATATTCAATTCCAACAATACGACCACGATCAATAATAAAATCAACATCACTTTCAGCATCAGCCTCGCCGCGTGCATAACTGCCGAAAAGCCACAAAGTTTTCACGCCGTATTTTTTGGCAATGGGAATAGCTTTTTCTTTAATTTCTTCGATTGTATAACGTGGCTTGCTCATAATTATTTCACCTCGTCAATCTTTTCTAAAATCCAATCGCAAAAATTTTCAAGCCCCGCGCCGGTTGTGCAGGAAGTTTCAAAAATTTTAATATTGGGATGAATTGTAGTTAAATCTGCGCGAGCATTTTCAAGATTAAAATTTGTGTAAGGCAACAAGTCAATTTTATTCAGCAAAGTAACAGCGGATTCTTTGAAAATCAGCGGGTATTTCAGCGGCTTATCATCGCCTTCAGTGATTGAAAGTACAACCGCCTTAAAATTTTCGCCAACGTCAA
>CALGGV010000042.1 GCA_937915725.1 uncultured Selenomonadales bacterium | reverse complement strand
TTAAATGATTATTCGACAAACTACAAAAGAAATACTTGCCGAATCGCTGAAAGAATTATCTGCAAGCAAGCCGATTGACAAAATTACAATCAAAGAAATTTCTGCAAATTGCGGCGTCACTTCAAAAACTTTTTACAATCATTTTCAGGATAAATACGATTTAATAGCATGGATTTATTCGACGCAGGCAGAAAAAATTTTTAGTAAATTGTATGGCGAAAATTACACGTGGAATAACGCACTTACTGATGTTTTAAATTATTTTCTGGAAAACAAAAAGTTTTTGCGAAATTTGGTACTGAATACGAGCGGGCAGGATTCTTTCATAAATTACGTGTCAAAATTCAGCGTAAAAATTTTTTCAGACTACATTAAACGCACTCAAAATTTAGAAAAAATTCCTCAAGACTTAGAAATTTTAATAAACGTTTACTGCTACGGTGTAGTTTGTACTTTGTGCGAATTTTTAATTTCAGCCGTTCCAATTTCGGATAAAGAATTTGTAAAACAACTTGAAAGGGCTTTGCCTGAACCGCTCAAAAAATATTTTTACAAAAATTAAAATTTGTGAACTAAATTTATAAATTTTCCCGCATTGTTAATTGAAGTGCGGGCTTTTTTATTGTACTTTTAAGTCGAAATTTTTAAATTGGAGGGAAAATTTTTATGTTTGATTATGACGTGGTTTATCTTGGCAGCGGTCACGCTTGTTGGCACGGCGGCAGAATTTTGCAAGCGGCAGGTAAAAAAGTTGCATTCGTTGACGGCGATTTAACCGGCGGCACTTGTACAAATTACGGCTGCAATGCAAAAATTTTGTTGGATTCGCCTTTTGAATTGATTGACGGAATTGAACGCTACAAAAATCTTTGCGTCGATACTGTTCCTAAAGTTGACTGGAAGGCGTTAATGAATTACAAGCGCGAAGTTTTGAAAGATTATCCTATTGGGCTTGAAAAAATTTTTAAAGGCTTGGGAATGAATTATTTTAAGACACGCGGTAAAATTCTTGACGCACACACCGTACAAGCCGGCGACAAAAAAATTACCGCCGAATATATTGTAATTGGCACGGGCGAACGCGCAAAACATCAAGAAATTCCCGGCAATGAATATGTTCATGACAGCAGACAATTTTTAGACCTTGAAGATTTTCCAAAAAGAATCGTGCTTATTGGCGCAGGCGTTATTTCAATGGAATTTGCCTCAATGGCGGCGAAAATGTGCGATGAAGTTTTTGTAATTCAGTACAACGACAGACCGCTTGGAGCTTATCCCAAAAAATATGTTGACCGCGTAGTTAAAAAACTTTCTGATGACGGCGTTAAATTCTGCTTTAATGAATCTGCCGTAAAAATTGAAAAAGTCGGCGAAACTTTCAAAGTTACATTAAAAGGCGGCGCAGTACTTGAATGCGATTATGTTTTTGAGGCGACGGGGCGTCAAGCGAATGTTGACGGCTTGGGGCTTGAAGACGTTGGAATAGAATTTTCTGCACGCGGAATTAAAGTTAATGAATGTATGCAAACGAAAGTTCCGAATATTTATGCGAGCGGCGATTGTGTAGATAAAAAAATTCCGCGCCTTACACCAACTGCAACTTTTGAATCGAATTACATTGCCGAGCATATTTTGGGCAAAAAAGATCCAATTTGCTATCCTGCAATTCCAAATTTAGTTTTTACTTTGCCGAGAATCGCTCAGGTAGGAATTTCGCTTGAAGTTGCCGAAAAAGAATCAGACAAATATCGCGTTGAAGTTACACCCTTTGGGAAAATGTTGCTTTTCGACGCCTTAAACGAGCCTGAAAATGAATTTACTTTTATTTTCGACAAGGAAAATTATTTGGTCGGCGCGGTATTTTACGGCAGTGAGGCGGCGTATTTGGTTAATTTTGTAACTTTTATAATCAACTGCAAAATTACCGGCGAACAACTTGACAAAATGATTTTCGCCTTCCCGAATCAAACTTACGAACTTTGCATGCTCCTTATTCCAATGATGAGTGGACAAAAACTTATGTAAAATTGGAGGTGGATATTCATGGCAATGGTAAAAGATTATCTGCATAACAAATTTAAACACGGAATTGACGCGGGAATTTTACAATACGGCGTTGGTCAAGAAACTGCATCAGCGGAAGTGGCGGAAGTTTTGGCGACTTCAAATTATGATTGGCTTTTTGTTGACGGCGAGCACGGAAGTCACAGCGTTCAATCAATTTTTGAAATTGCGCGTGCGATTGCGGCTTATGATATGACACCTGTTGTACGTATTCCGCAGGCAGGAACAGGAATTTTTAAACAACTTTTGGACGGTGGGATTCAAAATATAATTATTCCGAAAGTTGATTATCCTGAAGAAGTCGAAAAAATTATGTATTGGGCGAGTTATCCGCCGCGTGGAAATCGTGGATTCGGAGCAAGTGCAGTTCGTGCAGGGCGTTTTGGGCGTCACGCTGATTATCTTGAACGTGAAACTCAAGAAATTTGTATAATTCCGCAAATTGAAAGCAAACTAGGCTACAAAAATCTTGATGAAATTGTAAAAGTTCCGGGCGTTGGAGCAATTTTCTTGGGACCGATTGATTTAGCGGTTGATATGGGACACGGTTTAAATATTTTCCACGAAGAAGTTGCAAATGCTATGGACGATATGATTATCAGAATTAAAAATCTTGGAAAACCGGTTGGAACAATCGCATTGACGCCTGAACAAGCTAAACATTTTGCGGATTTGGGCGTAAGTTTTTTGGCAGTCGGCGCGGATACGGCATTTTTGGTTCAAGGCGCAGATAATACTTTGAATACTTTCAAAAGTGCAATACAAAAATAATTGGAGGAATTTTTATGACAGAAAAAATTATCGAAGGTTTACAATTTATCGTTACTCAACTTGACCAACAATCAGACGGACATTTAATCCAGTCCAGAATTTTTGCAAGTCAAGGCTTAACCAAACTTGCCGAAAAATACGCTGAACACTCTGAAGAAGAGCGCGGCTACGTCGTGAAATGTATTGATAGAATTATTGACTTGGGCGGCGAAGTTAAACTTGAAGATAAAAAATCTGCGCCCGTTTGCAAAGACGCTGAAGAATATCTCAAATACGAATTGCAAGTTTCAAAAGACGGCTTGAAATGGCTTGCAGAACTTGTAAAACTCGCGCAGGAAGATTTAACGACTTTTGCAATTTTGAGCGAATACTACAAAGACGAAGAAAAAGATATGTATGAAACT
>CALGGV010000041.1 GCA_937915725.1 uncultured Selenomonadales bacterium | reverse complement strand
GCGGCAGAATTTGAGGCGGCGTTTGCAGAGGCGTTGAAACTCAATCAGCCGTGCATTATCGATGCTGTGATTGACGGCGATATTTATCCGCCAATGAGTATTTCTAAAGTTTAATTTTTTAAGCCCGTAGAGGCGGCTAATCGGCACGTAACGCGGCGTTTGACGTTCAAAGATACTTTTTTATTAAAAAATTTGAAGGCGGCTTAAAATCGATTCTACGCGCTTTTAACCTGCGCGAATATTTTTAAAATTTTTTAAATTTAAGGAGTGGTTTAAATGCCTGCAATTAGTATTAAATCAATCGCTTTGGCAGAAAGTCAAAAGAAAGTTCTTGCCAAAAAGTACGTTGAAATTTTTTCAGAAATTACCAATGTTCCAAAAGATCGCGTGTACATTTTCTTTGACGGTCACGAACTCGAAGACGTCGGCGCGGCAGGTATTCGTTTCAGTGAACACCCGAGCAAGGCGTGGAGCAAATTCAACGAAGACGAATGGAGCAAGAATCCTGACATTGTCGAAAAAATTAAAAAAGCCGCTGAATAAATTTTGGAGGTGTTTACCTTGAAAAAAGTTTTGATTATTTCCGGGCATCCCGATTTAAAAAAATCAAACGCCAATAAAACTATTTTGGAAGAAATTGAAAAACTTTTGCCGGACGCCGAAATTCGCAAGTTGGACGAACTTTACCCCGATTATCAAATTGACATTGCGGCGGAGCAGGCGGCGTTGGTTAAAGCTGACATTATTATTTTCCAATATCCCATTCATTGGTACAGCGTACCGGCTCTTTTGAAACTTTACATTGACAAAGTTATGGAGCACAGCTGGGCTTACGGCTCGAAAGGTAACGCCTTGAAGGGGAAATTTTTTATTGCGTCAATGACTGTCGGCGGACCCGAAAAAGAATACCAACACGACGGAAAAGTAACCTACACGATTGACGATTTTATGGCGTTCATTAAGCGTTACACCATTACTTGCAAAATGGAATTTAAAAAACTTTTCTGCACTTACAGCGCAAATTATATCAAGGGCGTTTACCCCGAAGAAAAATATACTCAAGTTGTTACAGATTGCAAAAAGCACGCCGCCGAATTGGCAGAATTTGTAAAAACTTTGTAAAGGAAAAAAATCTATGAAAATTTTAGGACTTAACGGAAGCCCGCGCCAAAACGGCAACAGTATGAAACTTTTGACTGAAGCAATAAAGGGCGCAAATGACGCCGGAGCCGAAACTGAAATTATCAGCTTGTACGGTATGAATTTTAAAGGCTGTCGCAGTTGTTTTGCCTGTAAGCGTAAATCGCCTTTTTACGGTAAAGGCTGCGCGATTAAAGACGATTTTACCGGCGTTATGGAAAAGTTATTGGCGGCTGACGCGTGGATTTTTGCAACGCCTATTTATAACGGGCATATGTCAAGCAGTATGAGCGCGTTGTTGGAAAGATTTTATTTTTCACACCACAATTACGACGCGCACGAAAGAATGGTTGAAAAAGAATATCCCAGCGTTTTAATTTATAGTATGAACGGCAACCCGCTTTTTATGGAAAAAATGGGGATTGAAAATTCTTGCAAGTATGACGCTTTTTTATTTGAAAATGGATTCGGCAGTTGTAAATATATGATGGCTAATGCAACTTTGCAATTTGACGACTACAGCAAATACCATACCGCGGCGGTTCCGCTTGAAAAGAAAATTAAGTACAACGCCGAACATTTCCCGCAAGATTTACAGCGCGCTTATGAAATGGGCAAAGAATTAATTTCCCGAATAAATCTTTGAGGTACGAAAATGGAAACTCTTGAGGCAATTTTGTCGCGCAGGAGTACACGCAGCTACACGCCCGCGCCCGTTGAAACTGAAAAACTTCAACAGATTATCGACGCGGGCAGGTACGCTCCGAGCGGCGGCAATAATCAGACTAATCATTTTTTGGTTGTACAAAATCCTGAAGTTTTGAAAAAACTTGCAACGCTTGCCGAGTCTGCCTTTGCAAAGATGGAAGTTACAGAAAATACTTATTCCAGTTTGAAAGGCTCTATTCTTCAATCTAAGAAAGGCGGCTATGTTTTTTATTATCATGCGCCGGTTTTAATTATCGTTGCCAATCAGAAAAATTACGGCAACAACATTGCAGATTGTGCGGTTGCCGTTGAAAATATGATGGTTGCCGCAAATGCACTTGACTTGGGAAGTTGTTGGATAAATCAGTTGAAATGGCTTAATGAAGACGCCGAAATTTTATCATATCTGCGCGAATTGGGCTTGAAAGAAAATGAGCGCGTTTACGCCTCAATGATCGTTGGTTATGCAAAATCTGAAGACGGAAAACCTAACAGAAAACCGTTGCCGCGCAAGGGTAATGAAGTTACTGTAATTGCTTAAAAAATGCCCGTATTGGCACTTGAGAGCCACACAGCGCGGCGTTTGACGTTTGAGGGTACATTTATATCAAAAATACTTTTGAAGGCGGCTTAAAATCGATTTAAACGCAAATTTAGGAGTGATTTAAAATGATGGTTCACCACGAAAAAATTGAAAAGAAAGAAATTAATCCCGGCGTTGTCTTCCAATATCTCGGCAAGGGTACGCTGATGAATGTTTTCCACTGGAATATGGCTGACGGCTCCAAAGTTGCAATGCACACGCACGAATCAGAGCAATTCGGCTACTGCATCAAGGGCGGCTTTATCATTGTTGAGGACGGCAAAGAATATCAAATTGGCGCGGGCGATGCTTACTTTATCCCGCCGAATGTTCCTCATTCTTTCGTTGCAGTTGGCGACACTGAAGCTATTGACGTTTTTAATCCGATAAAAAGCCCTATTCCCGATGGACGCGACGCTTGAGGTAAAATTATGGATTATATTTTTGACGCTAAAAATAATTTGTTTTGGGAAGTTAAAAGTTTTGACGCCGCAGACGCCCGCTATTTTAAGCGCAAAATGACGTGGGAAGAATTTAACGGCGAATATATCAAAACTCTCAACGAAAAAAATTACGGCGGCTTTAATGATTGGCGTGCTCCTTCACGTGCAGAAATGCGCACGCTGATTAAGTACGGCACAGTTAATCCCGCCTTTAACGCAGAAATTTTTCAAAGTCTTTTACCGGATAATTATTGGTGTGGATTCACTTCCTACGCTCTGCGCGAAGATTGCGGCTGGGTTATCAATTTAAATTTGGGCGCGTCAACAACTCAAAGTAAAACGCTGAAAAGTTACGGCGTGGCAGTGCGCGGCGAAAAACAACACGACGGTACAGCGCGTTTCATTGACAACGGCGACGGCACAATTACTGATACTGTTGCAAAATTAATGTGGCAAAAAGAACAGCCCGCGCCAAAAAGTTACAACGACGTTCAAGAAATGTTGAAAACTTTTGAACTTGCCGGTTACACTGATTGGCGACTTCCCACAATGTATGAAATTGGCTTAATCTTTGATGAAACTTACGAAAACGGAAATTGGTACTACGATAAATTCTTTGAATGCGATAAATTAAAGCCGCCGCTCTTGCAACATATCACGGCTAATCTTTTTGAAAATACCTACGTTTGGATAATGAATTTTAATTTTGGCTACGAGGGCTATTACGGCGAAAAATTTATACCGCTTTGTTATCGCCTTGTACGAAATTTGGAAACTGTCGCGCAGGATAAATTTCAAATGCCGAGCGGCGGGCAAAAAGAAATTTTTGACTACAAGGGAAATGTTATAGGCGTCAATGAAAATTTCGGCGCAACTGATTTTGTAGTTTATGACAAGTTTATTTTTGACAAGAAAACCGGCTTAAGCTATGAAAAAAATTCTGCAGATACTTTTACTTTTGACGCGGCGCAGGAACATATTAAAAAATTGAACGCTGCAAATTTCGGCGGCAAAAATGATTGGCGTTTACCGAGTATTGACGAGCTTAGATTTATTGCAGACTACAGCAAACAGAATCCCGCCGTTTTTGACGAATTTACAAACGTTGCGCCAATTTTTTACTGGACAGGCGATGAACACGCCGTTACAAAAAATACCCGCGCGTGGACAATTTATTTCGGCTACGGTTGCACGGTGCCAATAGATAAAAATCAAAAGTGCGGCGTCATTGCAGTTAGCGGCGGCTATGTAAATCTGCGCGACCGCTCGGAAAATCGCTACAAGATTGAAAACGGCGTAGTAATTGATACTTTTACAAATTTAATGTGGTTGCAACAGGAATTTCCATTGATGAGCGTTGCCGAAATTGAAAAACTTTTCTCCGAAAATGAATTTGCCGGGCAAAAAGGCTGGCGTATTCCCGACTTAAAGGAACTTTCAACAATTTTCAACCGCACGGCTGAAGGCGGGCGTTGGTTCGACGAAAAATTATTCCCCGATATTTACAACGGGCAAGGAATGTTTTTGTTGGCGCGTGAAACTTTCAACGGTATGTACAACTGGGGCTGTAATATGAAATTTGCTTACGACGGCTACTACGCAGACAGATTCAGCGGCAAATATCGTGTCAAGGCAGTGAAAAATTTGTAGGATATTTCACAATCACGGAGGATTTCAAAATGAGAAAATATAAACGTTATATCAATCGCAAAAATTTAATTGCACTTAGTGCGGCTCTTGCATTAAGTTTCAGTTGCCCTGCTTATGCATCAGAGGCTATTACTGTTGGCGAAGGTACAGAAGATTCGCCGGTTTATGCCGAAAACCCCGCCGGAAATACCATTGACAGTTATAACATTTTTAAACAGTCTATGAATGGTCTTGACATTTATATGTTTTACGCTTTTGCCTCCCTTCAAGATCCTTCAGCGTATGTCTTAATTACTGATTCTACTGATAACATTCCGATAAATTTTATGGGCAGTTATGCTCACCTTACAAATAACGGTACAATTTCACTCAATTATAAAGATATGGCGGCAAAATATTCCTCTATATCAACCTCGGGCAATATGATGGGGCGCGGTATGTGGGTTTATCAATATTCAAGCCTTACGAATAACGGCAATATTTATTTTGTAATGGATCCTGAAGATACGGAGTCCACTACAGGATATTATTTTCACGCAATGTACGGCGCAGAACACAGTACCGTTACCAATAACGGTTTAATATCTATTACAGGTCCGGGCAGCTTGCGTTCAAATCTGCGCGGTATGACAAGTACTGCCTCAAATTTAACGCTTAGAAATTACGGCACAATACTCATGGACGTAGACACTGCAGATATTGCGCGTGCTGTTGCGGGTACAGGCGAGGCTGACAACGTTTTTGAAAATTACGGTACAATTAATATTCACTCCAATGCTCATATTTACAGTATGGCAGGTAAAAGCAATACTCGACTTGCGAACTACGGAAAAATTATAGCGGTAGTTGACGCCACTTCCGATAGAGCCGCAAGAATAGCTGACGCCGGTCTGACTATGGCGGGACCTTCGGCTTTTGGTATGGTTCTTATTGGCGGTTGTAATTCCCCTTACAAAGATACTGACGGTACTGTGGTTGACGATTATAATTATTATGGTCTTCATAATTACGGCGTTATTGATCTTTCCGTGATTGGCGATTATACCGAGGCTACTACCCCTGTCTATGGTTTTTACCTCAACAATTACACTGCCAGTTCTAATCCAAATACCGGCGTTACTACCGCGTCTATTTTCGATACCGGTATTTGGGGCATAAGCAACACCGGTGTTATTAACCTTTACAGCGTCATTCAACCTTCAGAAGAAAATAATTACATTGTAAAAAAAGCTGAAATTGGTATTAACAGTGATCTGGCTCCCTCGCCAATCAATCCTGTTCATGCAAAAATTGGCGATTGGGCGACAACTCTGCGCGACTTCGGCACAACACAAGATTTGATCCACGTATCAAGAAATGTTGGAGACAGCTCCAAACTTTATACACAATCCCTTGATTTTTCGGATACAAATTTAATTTTGCGCCCTGCCGAAAATTACACGGCGGGAACTTCATACCTTGTTTCAGAAGATACGCTTATTACCAATGTTGACTACTTCGGCGATGAAGTCGATACTTTCATGGATGTAACCGGTTTTGATTCAATGACGTATAGCGCGGAAATGTCAGATTTTATCACAACAAGTGTAACTGCAGATTCAGCCAATGACGGTTATCAAGTTTCACTCGTACCGAATAACACAGGCAAAACTAAAAAGTTAATTTCTTCCGCCGCAATGGGAGCTGTAGATTTTACCCGCGCCAATATGGATCAAATTGAACACGAACTTGAAAGAAATGACAGACTCCATCAAAAATGGTTTATTACGCCTTACTATTCAAAATTCAAACGTGATGAAGGTATGGACGGGCACGCGCACGGCTATATTATCGGCTCTGATTGGAAAGTTGGCAAAAATTCCTACTTAGGTATTCACGGTTCTTATGCATTGGGTAGCGCAGATAACGGCGTTTATTCGGCTGACAGCAGCTTAAAAAGTTTTACCGGCGGCTTGCACTACACAATTTATCCCAAAGAAGATAAAAATTGGATTCGCACGCAAGCAACGTACTTTCATAACAGCGGCGATACTTCCTACACAATGAATACAGATACAAGCACTTTAAACGGCAAAAGTTCAAATAAATCTAATGGCGTTTATCTTTCCGCAAATTACGGCTTTAAAAATGAACTTTCTCCCCAAAATGAATTGCGCACAGAGTTAGGCTTGTCATATTTGAATATGAATGATTCGCCGACAATTCATTGGAATTTGCTTGATGCCAACATTCCGGGCTACGATATGAAGTTTGACAAGTACAACGCACTCCATGCAACCGCCAAAACTTCATTGATTCACAAATTTTCAGAGGGCGAAGATGGCGGCAGTTTGTTAGCGTCACTGGGAGTGCGCGGGCGTCTTGCAGGTAAAAAAGTTAAAATGAATATGATGAATACAGATTACGGCGATTCAGTTCGTGAAGATTCAGTACAAGGATTAGTTGAACTTTCTTATCGCCACAAGATCAATAAATTTTATGTTGACGCCGGTTATCAAGGAATTTTCGGCGGCGATTCCAAAAATCACTTGTTCCATACTTCTTTAAAATGGTCGTTCTAAAATTTTGTTTCACGAAAGAAGAATTACGATGAAACGTTCCAAAAAATGGAAAAATTTACTCGTGGGGTTAATTATGGCAAGCATTGCCGGAACTTCGCCCTTAGCGTACGCCGAAAATGAAATTACTGTCGGTGCCGGTACAGAAAATTCTCCAATTACGGCAGAAAACAGCAACGTCATAGAAAGTGAAAAAATTTTTGAGTTTGTAAAATACAGTAAGGCAATGCCGAATAAAAATTTGCACATTTCGTTTTATGGTATGGCGTCATTCGTTAAAGACACGGGCAAATATGCAACCGAAATATCACAATCGGCGGGCGATTATGTCAACCTTACAAATGACGGCGTAATAAATATGCACTTCAAAGATATGACGGCGCGATATGCAGCTGAACTTGACACGGCAAAAGATACAAGCAAAAAATATGACGGCTTAGTCGGCTGGTGTATGTTTGCTGGGGAACATTCGATTTTGTGCAACAACGGCGATATAAATATTTTCTACGACCAAGCGGACGCAAATTCAGGGAATAAATTGCTCGTCCACGCAATGTACGTTCACGACAACTCAAAAATGATAAACAACGGCAATATTAACATTACCGGCGCGGGAAGTAATGGAACTGAAATACGCGGAATGACTACCGAATACGGCAAATTAACAATCGAAAATAACGGCTCCATTTTCATTGATGTAAAAAAATCGTCAATGGCGCGGGCTTTTTCTTCACTCGGTATAGGCAGTTACATGATAAACAACGGGGAAATATATAATCGCAGTAATTGCATAGTTTTTGGTATGCTTGCCGATGTTGGAACAAGATTAATCAACAATGGAACGGTAACCGTAATTTCTGAAGGGCAAATCAGCCAAAAAATAGCGGGACCGACGCCGGATTATGTACTTGAATCTTCAGGCGCGTATGGTATGACTTACTCTCCAACTTCCGCCGGTGGTTTTAACAGAATGATAAATCGCGGCAAGGTAATTGCAAAAGTTCAAGCAAATAAAAATTCCCGCCCCGATTCTGTTGCCGCCGGAATGTTGGTAATGAACTCCAGAAAAAATCCCGCGCCTTTAGTTTTGGAAAATACCGGCGTTATCGAAGTTTCTTCCAATCTTAAACCGAATGAAGGCAATAACTATCTTGTACGCGCCTCTGAAATTGCCGTCAATGCGCTTGTAAAAAAATGGGAAAATACAAACGTGCAACTTTCGACGTGGGCAACAAACCTGCGCGACTTCGGCAAGAAAAAAGATTTTATTCAGGCGCGGAATTGCTCTATTGATTTTTCAAACGCAAAATTAATCCTTCGCGCAGATAAAAATTATAAACTCGGCACGGTTTACAAAATTTCCCCCGAAACTTTAATTGCGCCGCTGGACGGAAAAACTTTAGCTGATTCAAACATAGTTGTTAAAAATTTTGAATCAATAACTTTCAGCGCGGACGATTCAAAATTAAAAGTTGCTGTCAAAAAAAATTCTGACGGCAGTTTTAGCGTAAGCTTGATTTCAAAATAATCTGGCGGTGGTCAATTTGAAAAAAGTCTACCTGATTTTCTTTGCAATATTGGCACTGTTACTGAAAATAAATTTTGCAGAAGCCGCCGCAACTCCAATAATTCAAACAGACAGCGGCAAAGTTCAAGGCGTAATTGAACGCGGCGTGGAGTGTTACAAAGGTATTCCCTACGCCGCGCCGCCTGTTGGAAATTTGCGCTGGCGTCCGCCGGTTGCGCCCGAAAGTTGGAGCGGCGTTAAACAAGTAACAGAATATGCAAATTATTCGGCGCAAAAAGACGATTTAAGCTTTTTCTCGACGCCCGGCGGCAGTGAAGATTGTTTGTACTTGAATGTTTTTGTACCTCAAAATTCCAAAAATAAAAAGTTGCCGGTATTTTTCTGGATTCACGGCGGCGCGTTATCGGTAGGTTCTTCAAATGATTATGATCCTGTACCGCTTGCAAAAATCGGCGAATGTGTCGTTGTAACTTTCAATTTCAGATTGGGAATTTTGGGATTTTTCGGACATCCTGCCATTGATAACGAAGGACACGCCGCAATTAATTATGGTTTAATGGATCAAGTTGCCGCGTTGGATTGGGTACAAAAAAATATTTCGCAATTCGGCGGCGACCCAAATAAAGTTACAATCGCCGGACAATCTACAGGCGCGCAAAGTGTTTTGGCTTTAATGACTTCGCCTAAGGCAAAAGGGAAATTTCAAGCGGCTGTAAGTATGAGCGGCAGTACAATTATTGCTGAATCCTTAACGAAAGAAGAAAGCGAAAATCGCGGTGTACAATTTGCAACTCGCGCAGGGCTTGAAAATGCAACCGCTGAAGATTTAAGAAATTTAAGCGTTGAAGAAATTTTGAAGGCACAATCTAAACAAAATTTCGCTGTTGACGGCGAATACATTACCGAAAATATAGGAACGGCTTTGTTAAGCGGGCGTGTCAATGATGTAATTTTGATAAGCGGAATAACTCACAATGAAGGCTCGTTTGTAATGAGTGTTACCGAAAATTTAACCGGCAAAACTTTTTCTGCAGATATGTACAAAAAAACAGTTGAAGATGTTCAAGGGCAGTTAAATAAAAGCGCGGCAAAAATTTTTGAAGAATATCCACTGGGAAAATATCCAACACCGGCTGAAACTTGCGCCGCAATTTTTACTGACGGTTGGTTTGCATTGACGGTTGAAAAAATGAACGACGCACTTTCAAAAAAAATTCCTGTCTACGCTTACGAATTCAGCGACGTAACCGCGCCGCCTTATTTCTCGGCAAGCTTTAAACAGGGCGCGGCTCATACTTACGATATACCTTACATTTTTTGGGGATTTAACGGCAGCTCCACTCTTTCCACAAAATTAAATCCCAAACAAGAAAAATTATCCCGTGAAATGATAAATTACTGGACGCACGCCTTAGACTTGCCTAATCAAAAAAAATGGACGCCGTATCAGCAAAAATTGCAAAATTATTTAATCTTCCAACTCGGAAAATCTAAAATGGAGCGCGGCAAATTTGCAAAGCGTCACAATTTAGATTTCTGGAAAAATCAATAAAGGACAAATATTTAATGAACGCCGAAAAAACTTTTTTTAAGCAACTTGTCAAGGAATATATGGTGCCGGATAGACTGCCCTTAATCGCTATCAGCACTTTCCTTGCAGGTTATTTTTTTGGAGAAAACGGCTTAGCCACTTTCACATTACTTTTGCCGTTGTACTTTTTGTTTATAATTGCGGGGACGTGGATAAATTTTGGCGCGTTTTCAATGTCGATGAAGGCTGTCGGCAACAATGAAACTTACAACGCGCAAGCTTATTCAAATTTGGCTTTGAGAGCGTCATTGACAGCGGGAATTTTTTTATCAGTATTGGTAATTCTTAGTTTTTCGCAAATTTTGGAATTGCTGAAAGTACCGCCGGAGCTTTTTTATTTGGCTGAACCGTTCGGAAAAACTTTAGCGATTGCAGGTATTTTGCTGATACTTTCGTGTTACATTCTGCAATTTTTGAAAGTTGCCGGAATGCAAAAACAGCTGAAGTTAATTTATAAGGCAATGCTGATAATCAACGCCGCCGTAAGTTTTTTTTGTATAAAAATTTTAAATTTCGGAATGGAAGGGCTCGCACTTGGAATGAGCACGGCAACTTTATTTTGTATTGTCTTTGAAGGCAAAAGACTTTACAAATTTTTTGGGAAAAATTTATTTGCGCCGATTCAAGAGCCTTTTACTTCATTGAGAAAACTTTTAATCGCAGGAAATGCATTGGGGTTAAGTAAAATTTTCAGCCTGTCTCAAATTTTACTTTTCAACACCATTTGTTTCAGATTTTACGGCGTGGAAGGCGTGGCAGTTTTCGGCGTTTTGCAAATTGCTATAAGACTTTGCCGCATTGCCTCTTCAATGACTTTTCAAGCACTGACGCCGGTTTTGCTTGTCGAATTGGGCGACAAAAATATAAAAGCAATGATGTCGGTATTGAAAGAAACTTTGCGGCGCGGCTTAATTTTTGGCGCAATTATTCCGCTGGTAATTCTTTGGGGCGGCGCGGATTGGCTTGCAACGAAAACTTCATTAGACGCCGCGTGGTACGCACTTTTGATTGATGGTTTTCACGGCTACAGCGTATCGTTAATTTTTGGAACAGTCAACGCGGTTTTCATTATGGCGTTTTTGTGTTTAGAGCACAATTTTTTCTCAAACTTTTTGGCGTTCCTGCGCTCCTTTGCATTGCTTTTAATTTTTTTGTGGGGAATTGCCGCAGATAATCCCGCGCTGTTATGGTGGTGTTTTCTTTTTGCTGAAGGTGTCACATTTTTAATTTTGGCAGCGGGAATTTTTTTCTTGACGAAAACTCAAAATTACAAAACGCCTTTGTTGCTTGATAAAAAATATTTTTGCCCGTCGGCATATTTTGTTTTGACGCGCGCTGAAAATTCAATTCAATCTGCGCGAGTGGAAATTGAAAAATTTATTGAAAAGAGCGCGGCTAATTTTCCGGCTGATAAAATTCAAGAAAAATTACAGCAATGGTTAAAAATTTTTGACGAAAACAGTCCGCGTCAAAAAGCGCACTTAACGGCGGTACATTTATGCAAGGACGGCGATAACTTGAGAATAACCCTGCGCGACAACGGCAAGCGTTTTGATTATCGCATTTACTCAAAAAAATATTCGGCTGAAGTTGGAGAAAATTTTTCTTTCAAGTACGCGCTCGGCTTGAATAACATTTATTTAACTTTCAATTTACAAAAATGACGCGCATTTAACGGCAAGCGTTTTGATTATCGCACTTACGCAAAAAATTATTCAGTTGAAATTGGAGAAAATTTTTCTTTCAAATACGCGCTCGGTTTGAATAACATTTATTTAACTTTCAAATTGGAAGGAAGGAGAACAGATGACCATTAAAAATAAAAAAATTATAGGCGCAATTTTGGCGACAACAATTTTTATTGCAAGCAGTTTTACGGCAGGTTGTGGCGGAAATAAACAAGCCGCCGCGCCCGCCAAAGTTCCCGTTAAAGCAATGAATTTATTGCAAGAATCGACGCCCATTACCTACGGTTTTTCCGGACAAGTACAAGCCGTCAATGAAGTACAAGTGCGCTCGAAAGTCGGCGGGGCGGTTGTCGAAAAATACATAAACGGCGGCGACAGCGTTTACGCGGGGCAAGCACTTTTTAAAATTGACTCTAGGCAATATGAAACGGCGGTACTTTCGGCAAAGGCTGAATTATTAAAATCTGAAGTCAATCTGCGCCGCGCCCAAGAAAATTTTGAGAGGAACGAACGCCTTTATAAAGCGCAAGCAATTTCTCAACAAACTTTATCCAACAGTCGCGCAGATTTAGACAGTGCACTTGCCGCGCTTGAAGCCTCCAAAATTTCGGTACGCAAGGCGAATGAAAATTTGGCTGATACGGTGGTTTATTCGCCAATAGACGGCAGGGCGTCTTTAAATGATGTTGCAGTTGGAACTTACGCCGCCGCAGGAAGTACCACGCTTTTAACTATTGGAACGATTGACCCTGTGTACGTCCAATTTAATATCAGTGAAACAGATTATCTTAATATCGTTGCAAAAAATATGTCAAAGCGCGGGCAAGGCGGCAATTATACACTTTCGATTATTTTAAGCAACGGCGAAGAATATCCCTTCAAAGGTACGCCGGTTGAAGCCGACCGCTCCCTTTCGCAAAATTCCGCGTCAATCACTGTTAAAGCGATTTTCGACAATCCCGCCGGTATTTTATTGCCGGGTATGTTTGCTCATGTCAGCATTGTAAAAGATTCCGGCGCAAATACTTTGCTTGTACCTGAACGAGCGATTCAACAACTTTTGGATCAAACTTTTGTTTTGACTGTAGGCAGTGACGGTAAATCTGTTTCAAAGATTGTGGAGCTTGATGAAAAAGTTGGCAGTTACTATATTGTAAAATCCGGACTTTCGCCTTCTGATATTGTAATTGTTGAAGGTTTAACGAATTTACAAGCCGGCAAAGATTTAGCGGTTACTATGGTAACGGCGGAAGAAATGGGATTTTCTACCAAAGCCTCTGTAAATCTCGTGAATGAGTCTTAAGGAGCGCGCGTAAAATGTCTAAATTTTTTATTCATCGTCCTATTTTTGCCATTGTCATTGCAATTACTATTTTAATTTTGGGCTCGCTTGCAATTTTCAGTTTGCCTATCGCACAATATCCGAAAATCACTCAACCGACTGTCAGCGTCAGCACAAGTTACAGCGGCGCAAATGCAAGCATTATCAATCAATCCGTCGCGCAGGTTATCGAACAACAGGTAAACGGTACGCAGGGTATGGACTATATGTCTTCCAATTCCAGTAATAACGGTACTTATAATTTGCGCGTCAGATTTAATTTGGACACAAACAGTGATATGGACGCGGTCTTGGTTCAAAACAGCGTTTCCATTGCAACGGCAAGCTTGCCTACTGATGTTAAAAATGTTGGTGTAACTACCAGAAAATCTTCAGGCGATATGGCTTATCTTTTTGCAATGTATTCGCCGAATAAAACTTTCAATCGCACTTTCATTTCAAATTACGCAAATGTTTACATTGTTGACGCGCTGAAAAGAATCAAAGGCGTCGGCGACGTTACCGCTTTTACAATGGATTACAGTATGCGAATTTGGATAAATCCCGAAAGACTTTCTGAACTCGGCTTAACGATAAGTGATATAAGGTCTGCAATTTCAGAGCAAAACGCGCAGGCTCCGGCAGGAACAATCGGACTTTTGCCCGTGCCGGAAAATCAAGAAAAACAGTACACCGGCAAACTTGAAGGGCGAATTTCTACTGTTGAAGATTTTGAGAATGTCATTTTGAAAACCAACAGCGACGGCGCAAATATTTACCTGCGCGACGTTGCAAGAATCGAAACGGGCGCAAGAAGTGCAAATATCCTTACAGATACAAACGACGCCCCAAGCGCGGGTTTTGGTATCAACTTGACTGACGACGCAAACGCCATTGAAACTATCGGCGAAGTTAAGCGCGTGATTGAGGAAATGTCACATAATTTCCCCGATGATCTGGAATACTGCGCGATTATCGACAACACCGAATATATCAATGAATCGCTCCTTGAAGTTTTGAATACTTTCAAAGAAGCTTTAATGTTGGTTATCATTATTGTTTTTATTTTCCTTCAAAGTTTTCGTGCAACTTTAATACCGGTTTTGGCAATTCCCGTTTCGCTTATTGGAACTTTTGCAACTTTTACAATTTTAGGTTTTACGATAAACACGCTTACACTTTTTGCAATGGTATTGGCAATAGGCTTGGTTGTTGACGATGCTATAGTTGTTATTGAAAATGTTGAACACCACATGAAAAACGAAGGACTCGGCGCGATTGAGGCAACAGAAGTAGCAATGGCTGAAGTACAAGGACCGGTTGTAGCAATAGCATTTGTACTTTCGGCGGTTTTTGTACCTGTTGCATTTTTGGGCGGAATGACGGGCGTTTTGTATCGTCAATTTGCATTAACAATCGCAGTTTCAATGGGCTTATCGGCTTTTATAGCCTTGACGTTGACGCCGGCACTTTGTGCACTGTTAATGAAACCGCACAATCCCAACGCCAAGAAAAATTTTTTGGATAAGGCTTTTGACAGATTTAATAATTGGTTCGACCGCACGCAGAAAAAATATACAGGCGTTGTAGGCTGGTTTATTCGTCATGCAAAAATTGGCGTCGTTTCAATGTTAATAATTTGCGCGTTGACTGCCGCTGTTTATAAAATGTTGCCTTCAACTTTTGTACCGAATGAAGATCAAGGCTATTTGCTGACGGCGGTAAATTTACCTTCCGGCACTTCCTTAAACCGCACTTATAATACAATGGTTGAAATGAGCAAGGAAATTGAAAAAATCCCGGGCGTTTTAAATGTTATGAATATTGCCGGCTATGACGCTTTATCCGGCGGCAATAAGTCAAGCAGCGGCGCAATTTTTGTTGGGCTTAATCCTTGGGGCGAACGTACCACAAAAGATTTGGCAATTACCAATATAACCCGTGAAATTAATAAATTGGGCGCAAAATATACTGAAGCGTCTGTTGCCGCTTTTACAACTCCCGCGTTGCCCGGCTTAGGTATGGTCGGCGGCTGGAGTATGGAACTTTTGGATATGACAGGTTACAGCGATGAAGAACTTGACGCCATTGCAAAAAGAATTGTGGCGGCGGCTAATCAACGTCCCGAATTGCAAAGAGTGCGCACAACTTACACTATCGATTCACCAATTTGCAATTTTGAAATTAATCGTGAAAAAGCAAAACAACTCGGCGTAGCTTTTTCTGATGTTTATATGGCGTTACAAGCAAATTTTGGCGGTACTCAAATTGGCGATTTTATGCAATTCGGACGCAATTATAAGATTATGTTGCAAGCAGACGCGCAATACCGCTCCGAAACTGAAGCTTTAAAATTTATTTACGTCAGAAGCAGACAAGGCACAATGGTGCCGCTGGACAGTTTATTGACAGCGAAATTTTTAACTTCTCCTGCGATAATCACAAGATTTAACGGCACGCGCAGTATTAGTTTTCAAGGCTCCACGCCCAGCGGCTACAGCTCCGGACAATCTATGGACGCAATGGAAGAAGTTGT
>CALGGV010000040.1 GCA_937915725.1 uncultured Selenomonadales bacterium | reverse complement strand
GTTCCAACAATTCTGCAGAAAGTTTATAGTATTTAAATTTTTCTGCGTCGTCATTAGAAGTAAATGCAACAACTCTCATTGCGTCAGGATCTCCCAATTCTGCCGCACGGCGATAAAACATTTGCGATTCTTCGTTATTTTTTTCAACGCCTATTGCGTCGTAAAGAAAACTTGCAACCTTCGTCATTGCTTTTACATTTCCGGCGTCTGCTGCCATTCTGTAATACTTATACGCCTTCGCCTGTAATTCGGGATTTGCTTTTTCTTCCGCGTTCAGCAGCTTGAAAAAATCTTCTGTAGAAAGTACGTCGCCAACTTTATCATCGTTACCGCTTTTAGACTGCGCATAATAATAATTTGCAAGTTCCAACATTGCTTGTACATTGCCGGACTCGGCGGCTTTTATCAATTTTTCTTCGTTCATAGCTGACTCCTTTCAATTCTCTGCCAAAAATTTACGGATACGGCTTGCAATTCTTCGACGTTCAACCGCCGCCAAAGTTTGGATTGTACATTCATTGTGGCGGCGCGTTCCCAAATCCCAAGTTCGCCGCAAAATTTGATAATCTCGCAGGTAAATTTCATTGTACATTCTGTCTATCTTGCTCAAAATAAATTCTAAAGTCTCTGTATCATTGGAAGAAATATCCAGCAAATTTTCCATTGCTCGACAATCGCCGCTAATTTCAACAATTTCTTTGTAAATTTCACGTGCCGCACCAAAATTTTCTTGCTCGCGCAGGTTGTCAGCCAATTCTTGCATTGCGAAAAAGTTTTTTGTTTCTGATGATTTTTCAAGCCAATGCTGATATTTTGAAAAATCTTTTTCCGCCTGATAGATTTTTGACAGCTTATACATTGAATCACCGTCGCCGGATTCTGCCCATTTAATCAGTTGTTCTTTCATATTTTCAGCCTCCCAATATTTTCCGCCGCCCACGCTTTTTCACAAGCTTGCATTGTCCACATTGTTAAAAATGCAACAAATAGAGTTTTTGTAGGGCGCGGTTGCTGATTACTAAACCAATCATTTGATATGTAATAATTTTCTCCATTGCAAACTACCGCTAACTTACTTTCACCGCGCCATTTTTTTGTTAAAGCAATTTCAATATCTGATTGAACTTTCAGTTCAGCAAACGGACAGTAATAACGCAAGCCGCCACCGCCCCACATAGTTAATCCTTCTTTACGCAGAATTCCCCCAAGTGGATTCATTCTAATATTTTTTTCCACAATTCCTTGAATTTTTAAGCTGTTAAAATTTTCGTAACACCATTCAGAGTCATTTAATGCTTCAACATTTTCTTTCGTAATGAGTCCGCAATCTTTAAAAAGTGTAAAAGCTTTTTCTACAAAGCGCATATTATTATCAATTTCCCTTGTTTCAGGTTGCGGAATTAAATCCGTAATTT
>CALGGV010000039.1 GCA_937915725.1 uncultured Selenomonadales bacterium | reverse complement strand
TCATTGGCTATTTTCTTGATTTCTCTTTAACTTAGACTTTTTCAACACTCTCTAGCGGTATTCTTACAAAAAATTTTATAGCTGTCAATATTAACGTTTCTTTTTAACGTCAAGCAAATTAATTGTATCGTCGATAAATTTTAACGCGGCTTTTTCTGACAAAATTGCAGTAGGTTCATTTTTGAAAATTTCCTCACGCAGATTTTTTAGTTGCGGCTCCAACTTTTTATTTTGCAAAGATTTTAACGCTAATCTGTCAGCCTGCGCAATTCGTTTAAACTGTTCAAGTTGCGGCTTGCATTCTTCCAAATATTGCGGCGTCAAATTTTCTAACAAAGTATCGGCGGCTTTTTCCATATCGTCAATCATTCGTGAAAATTCTGTAGCATCATAACTGCGACCTGAACGCACTGAAGAAATTATAAATTGTGCAGCCTCTTCAAATTCCGGAGCATCAGCCGGACCGCACTTCGCCCAAAAATTTTCCATGTGCCTTGAATGACTTGCAAAAATTTTCATAGCATCTGCAACTCTGCCATATTGCAATTCAATATTTTTATTCCAGGAATTCTCGGCGTCATAAATTTCCGGAGCATTGGCGTATTCTGCGCCGGTTGCAAGGGAAATTTTTGAAAGTTGAAATTGCGACATGGGATTAAAAAAAATCGCCTGTACATTTTGAGTTGGAAGATTTTCAATCGCTCCGAGTGCAAGTTTTGCATTGCGTTTGCCGTTCTCAGTAAGCGAATAATCGTTTACCGGATAATTCCACCAAATACCCAAATCACGCCCGTAAATTTTGCAGGCGGCTTGAAAATCTTCTTCGGAAATTCCTTCACAAACAACGCCATCGCCCGTGTAAAGTACAACGATATTTTTATTGAGATTGGCGGCGAAATCTTCTGTGTAGGATTTAATTTTTCCGTGTCCGTTTACCATATCAAGGCGATAATATTCAGTCGGTACGGTTATCAAATTTTCAACGTCTTTAAAACGTTCGCTAAGTTTTGCTTGAAGTTTGTTCAAAAATTCGGCTTGCTTTTTGCCGTCTTCGTGGTGGTTGCCTTTTTTATCCTTTAAATCGTCAAAGAAAATTGCGAAGTTGCGAACTCCAATATTATAAACCGCGTCAATTTTCCTAAGCAAAAATTTAAAATCTTCTTCGCCCTTTTTGCCTTTGTAATTTAAATCAAGCCCGGGCGAAATTGCGAAAATAAATCTAACGCCATTTTGTTTAGCCGCGTCAACCAAATTTTTTAAATCGGAAATTTTTTCTGCAGGATAAGGAGTGCGCCATTTTTCCCTGTGGTAGGGGTCGTCTTTCGGCGCGTAAATGTAAGCGTTCAAATTGTGTTGGCGGCAAAAATTCATTAAATCTGTGCGCTGTTCAAAAGTCCACGTTGTACCATAAAAACCTTCTACAACGCCGCGCAATGGTATAGGGTGCGCAAAACTTGTGCTTGAAAATAAAATCAGCGAAAAAGTTATTGATGCCAAAAATTTTTTCATTTTTTACTCTCCTGATATTGTCTGAAATTCTTTAAAATACAAATTGGGCGTTTTTCAGAGGCGTTGCCAAAAGGATTATCAATGAGTAAATCGCTTGCAAGCTGTGCATTCATACCGGGCGTAGCTCCAACAATTCTGGAACGTTTTAAATCGTTTACGTCAGCGATCATTGCGCCGAAACAGCCGAGACGCGCTTTAATTGCGGCAACAACTTTATCAGGCTCTTCCGGACCGTATACAACAGTTTTATCAAACGGCGGCATATCGCCTGTAACGTCGTCGATTAACGCGGCTTGACGCCCGCCCCATTTGTAAAAAAGCCCGCGCATTCCAACAATTTTACCCAAAAATCCCGCAAAAAGTGCAAAGGCAACGCGCCAATCGCCCTCTTTTCTCATTAAAGCCTGCATACCGTGCGGCGTCGCCAAACTTCCATAATCCGGAATAAATCTGCAACAAAAACGCGCAAGGCGGGTAATTTCCATTTCGTCAGGGCGTACAATATTTCCCTGTGTAATTGCAACGACACTTTCTGCAACGGTTAGAACGTCATTTTCAGTAATTTTATCACGTGTGTATTTTTCTATTGCGTCAACGATATTATCTTTTGGCGTCAAAATTCTTGTGGTAATTGGGATAATTTCAACCATTAAAAATTTCCTTTCGTTGTAAAAAAATTAGAAAACTGAACAACATTTGAAAGACGCCCGTCCTTTGACGCTCGATGAACAGCAAAATAAGAGCGTACGGTAAAGTTGGTGTTCACTCTGTGAACTTACATACTAAGAGCGTATCGGAACTCAAGCGGCGGACGGGCGGAAGATTCTTTCTTTTGATAGGGTTTTCTTTCTTCTAAAGAAAGAAAAGCCGTATTTTCAAAAAAAAGAATATTAATCTTTAATTAAAGTAACTCCGGTTAATTGGGTTAATTCTTCGGCAGTCAAAATAACGCGGGCGATTGACCAATGCATAGGAGTTCGCCCAACTTCACGGTAAACTAATTCAATCGGAAAATCTACCATATGACTTAACGCCTCTTCAAGCGTCATATTTTTTCGCGCAGTTAAAGTGATTGTTTGAACTAAATTAACGCTTTCTTGATGTTCCAAAACTAACGCCTCAAAATAATCATCTTCACGGGGCTTGCCTTCACGTTCAACCTTGCCGCGCACGGAAATACCGTCGTATTGTTCAAAAGGCAACAGCGGGTGGCAAATTGCGTCAACAATCATTGCGGATTGTTTGCCCTCGTTGCGAAATTCTATCGTTGTTGAAATTGTAACGGATTTTTCGTCGCGTGATAAAATTTTAAAAGGCATCCTACTTTGAATTTTCGGGACAACCTTTTCTTGTCCACGATTTTTCAAAAAAATAAAAATCGCCAGACAAAATAAAACTGCCGCGCCTAAAATCCCCTCAAGAATTACCATTGATAAAAATTCCCTCCCAAAAAACTTGCTTAACTTGCAAAGGTAGTTTAAAATACGGTTTATTATTTTAGCGTTTAAATTAAAAATTGTAAAGGAATTTAAAATGAGCGAAAATCTAAAAAATATTTTGGTAGTTAAACTTTCAGCGATTGGCGATGTAATTCACGCCCTGCCGGTAAGTTACGCAATAAAAGAAACTTTTCCGGACGCGCATTTAACGTGGGTAGTAGAGCCGCCCGCTTATGATTTACTTAAAATGAATCCTTGCATTGACGAAATTATTTTGTTTGAAAAGAAAAAATTTAAAAGTTTTAGCGGCTTTATAAAAAGTTTTTTCCCATTCAGAAAAGAACTTCAACAAAAAAGTTATGACGCCGTTTTAGACTTACAAGGTCTTTTTAAATCAGCGGCAATAGCATTTTTTGCGCAGTCAAATATCAAACTCGGAATTTGCAACATGCGTGAACTTAGCAATAAAGTTTCAACGCCGGTAATTGGTGAACACGCACAAGGACACATTGTCGAAAGATATTTAGACACTGCGCGCGCTATCGGTTGCCGCGTAGATAAAGTCGTTTTTCCAATAGAAATTTCAGCTGAAGAAAGTTTAAAAGCTATAGAAATTATGATGCAAGCCGGACTTGACGAAAGTAAACCATATGTAGTTTTTGCAATAGGCGCAAATTGGAATAACAAGCGTTGGCGCACAGAATTTTTTGCTGAACTCGGCGATTGGTTATACAGTTTAAAAGTTACGCCGGTAATAATTGGCGGCGGGCAAACAGATTTTAGCCGCGCCTCTGATATTTATGATTTAATGCAATTACCGCCCGTCAATCTTGTAAACAAAACGAATTTACCACAGCTCGCCTACGTTATCAAAAAATCCAGACTGGTAATTGGTGGCGATACAGGACCTGTACATTTAGCGGCGGGCTTAGGAATTAGAACTTTAATGTTAATGGGACCAACTGACGCCAACAGAAACGGTCCTTACGGGCAAATTCAAAACGCCATTGAAGTTGACAGAGACTGCAAAGGTTGCTGGAAACGCGCCTGCCCAAAACGTGAAGATTGTTTAGAAAAAATTTCTGTAAAGCAAGTGCAAGAAAAAATATTGTCTATGCCGTAACTTTTTCAATAACAAAAAAAGTTGCATGCGCCTTAGCGTATAATTTCCCCGTTGCGTCAACAATTCCACATTCGCAAATCATAATTTGGTTGCCGTCATGTAAAATTTTGGCGTCAGTAAAAATTTTTGTGCCAATTTTAACGGCGTGCATAAATTCAAGCGTCATGGAAACTGTGACGACTTTTTTATTTCGCAAGTAACACGCCGCGCCCATTGCAGTATCAGCCATTGTTGTCATAACTCCGCCATGTAAAATATTGTAGCAGTTGGAATGTTGGCTTTTCACTTCCAATTCAAGCCGCACGCCGCCATCAGCCGCCGGTACAATATCTGCGTTCAGAAAATCACAAATTGTATTATCGTGACAAAATTTCATAATTTCTTCCTGTTTCAAAGTATCACCTCAAAATTTTTTTCGATTATAACAACCTGTGCGAAGTTGTCAAACATTATTCAATCAAAATACTTTCAAAGGAGAGGATAAATTATGAGAAAGGAAAAATTTTTGTTAGCAATGGCGGCGGCAAGTTTTATTTATAGTTCAGTTTTTGCAATGTTAAAAATTTCAAATAAAAAAGCCGCCTAAGTGACGGCTTAATTTTTTGCGAAAAAATTTTCTGTTTTAAATTTGTCCAAGATAAAAATTTACAAACTGTTGAGCCGTGCGCCCGTTTCTGCCGGAATGAGTCATTTCCCAGCGCAGTCCTTCAATCCTCAAAGTTTCATCGTCAAGCGTAATATTTTTTTTCTTCAGCATATGGCGAATAATTTCAAGATATTCAGCTTGTGTCGGCGCGTAGTAGTGAATTATCAAGCCGAATCTGTCTGAAAGTGAAATTGTTTCGTTTAAGCTGTCATCTCGATAAAGTTCTTCCTGCCCTTCGACTCTATCACGCCACGTTTCGCGGATTAAATGACGCCTGTTTGAAGTTGCATAAAGTAAAACATTTTCAGGACGACTTTCTACGCCGCCTTCAATCGAAGATTTTAAATATTTGTATTCGGATTCTGATTCTTCAAAAGATAAATCGTCCAAAAAAATAATAAAACGCTTGCTTGCAAATTTTCTTAGTGAATCCATAATTTCCGGCAAATTTTTTAATTGCGGCTTAGTAATTTGAACAAGTCTTAAACCGCGTGTGTAATATTCATTAACCAACGCCTTAACTCCGGAAGATTTACCCGTGCCGCGTGCTCCAACAAGTAAAACATTATTTGCGGGTTTATTTTCCAAAAAAGCGATTGTATTTTTTGTGAGTAATTCTTTTTGGTAAGCATAGCCGATTAAATCTTCAAGCAAAATTTTTTCAAAGTGTTTAATTCCAACAAGGCGTTTATTTTCAGAATCCCAGCGAAAAGCTCGAAAAGCGGCAATATCGCCGTAGCCGAATTTTTTATAATAATTTATAAGGGCGGCGGCGATTGACGCCGTATCGTTTAAATTTTCCAGCGTTTTTTCGATTTCTGCAAGCGACTCAATTTTATTTTCTACAGTCGGTTTATAATTTTGTAAAATTTCTAAATTGCCGCCAAAAATTTTTTCGTATTCGGCGGGATTTTTAATTTTTAGATTTTCTTCCCAAATTTTTAAATCGTGTTGCACGGCTTTTTCTGTTTCGTCAATTTCGCGCAGATTTTCGGAATTTGTATTTGCGTTGAAAATGTTAAACAAAATTTCTATATCGTGAATGAAGGCGGCGTACAAACTTTCGCCAATTTTGCCGCCGGTTGTTTCGACAGTTTCTGAAATTAAATTTGGCTCGTGCGCCAAAACGTAAATTAAATAACTTCGCCAAAGGTTGCCGCTTAATCCCAGATTTTCGGCGCGTTCGATAAGTTTTGCGGCGGCTGAAAATTTTTCTGTTGACGGGCTAAAAATTTCATCTGTCAATAAATTTCGGCAGACTAGCAAATTTTCAAAGTTCATAAAAGCACCTCCAAAACAAAAAAGCGGCGAGCTTTTAAACTCACCGCCAAATTTTTTAATCAATGTCGACAGTCACTTTTTTATTTTCACGAGTTGCGGCTGATTTTACGATTGTGCGAATAGCCTTAGCGATTCTGCCCTGTTTTCCAATAACTCTGCCCATATCTTCTTGAGCAACGTGCAATTTCAGGACTGTGCGCCCGTCTTCTTCGACTTCCTCGACTTCTACCGCGTCGGGATTTTCAACAAGTGCCTTTGCCAATACTTTAACAAGTTCCTGCATAATTTAGTACCTCGATTAATTGAGCTTTTAAGCTTTTAATTTTTAGCTTTTCTCTCTTCGTGAATTTTTTTCATAATGCCTTTTTTGCTCAATAAGGAGCGAACTGTATCTGTCGGCTGTGCGCCGTTTTTAATCCAGCTGATAACTTTTTCTTCGTCGATATTAATAACTGCCGGATTTTTTGTAGGATCATAATTGCCAACAATTTCAATAAAGCGTCCGTCACGCGGGGAGCGGCTGTCTGCTACAACTACGCGATAGAACGGCTGTTTTTTTGCGCCCATTCGATTGAGTCTGATTTTTACCACATTTTCACCACCCTTCAAAGTTTTTTATCTTAACTTACTCCACGTTGAGGGATTTTGCTGTTAACAACACTTGCTTTAAAATTAAAGACTTACAGTGCCTCCTGCAAAGGTTGATACCTCAACCAACATTTTTTCCGAAGAGGCGGATTTTACTCCTGCCCATCTTCGCTCTAATTTTATTAAACCAAAATATATTTGACAAGTGCGCTTATATATTTACAGCGCATTTTGTTGACATACTTCCACGCCTTGCGCGGTTGAGTAGCAAGCGTGCAGGGGGATTCTGCGATTAACAGCATTTGTCGCCTAAGCGGTTTTACGCTGCCTCTCCCAACCCAAAATTCTTTCTGAAGAGGCGGATTGGCGCATTTTCGGTAAAAAAATATATTTTTATAAAAGGAAATTTTAAATTTTCCCTTTTTAGCTATTTTTTATTGAAAGGAAATTTATTGCCGAGCCCGCTTAAAAGACTGCTGATATTTGGCATTTTGGATTTTGACGCGGAACCTTTTTTATTTTTTCCTTTTTTGGATTTAGTTTTTTTGGACGCCGGAGGCTGATTAGCTTTAACGCCTAATTGACGCATCATTTTTCGCATTTCTTCAAACTGTTTCAAAAGTTTATTGACATCTGAAACTTTGGTACCGCTGCCCATTGCAATTCTTTTGCGGCGTTTGGCGTCAATAATGCTTACGTCAAGTCTTTCTTTGGGCGTCATTGAAAGTATAATTGCCTCCATATGTTTAACTTCCTTGCCGTCCAAATCCAAATCTACGCCGGAAAGTTTTTTTCTAAGCCCGCCCATTCCAGGTATCATTCCCAGCAAGTCATTAAGGGAGCCGAGTTTTTTAACTTGTTGAAGTTGTTCAAGAAAATCTGCAAGGGTAAATTCATCAGACTTGATTTTCTTAACCATTTTTTCAGCGGTTTTAGCGTCGATTGTTGATTGAGCCTTTTCGATAAGCGATAAAACGTCGCCCATTCCCAAAATTCGGCTTGCCATTCTGTCGGGGTGAAAAACTTCCAAAGGTTCCAATTTTTCGCCCATACCGACAAATTTTATTGGACAACCTGTAGCCGCCTTAATTGAAAGAGCCGCGCCGCCACGTGCATCGCCGTCAAGTTTTGTTAAAACAACGCCATTAACTTCAAGCGCATTATGGAAAGTTTCTGCAACGTTAACCGCCTCTTGACCAATCATTGCATCGACAACCAATAAAATTTCGTGCGGATTGACGGCGGCTTTAATATCTTTGAGTTCCTGCATTAATTTTTCATCAATTTGCAGGCGTCCTGCCGTATCGATAATTAAAACGTCGCGGGCGTGTGAATCTGCGAATTTCAAAGAATCTTTGGCAATTTGCACAGCGTCTTGAATATCTTCAGTGAAAACGGGAACTTCAACTTGTTCGCCAACAACTTGCAACTGTTTAATAGCCGCCGGTCTGTAAATATCAGCGGCAACGAGTGCGGGGCGTTTACCCTGTTTACGCATTGCAAGGGCGAGTTTACCGGCTGAAGTAGTTTTGCCGGAGCCTTGCAAGCCCACCATTAAAATTACAGTTGGTGGCTTTGACGAAATATTAATTTTGGCTGCCTTGCCGCCCATTAAAGCCGCTAATTCTTCATCGACGATTTTTATAACTGATTGTGCGGGCGTAAGTTTACTCAAAATTTCTGTATCGACTGCGCGCGCTTTAACATTTTTTTCAAATTGGCGAACGATTTTATAATTAACGTCCGCAGAAAGTAAAGCCAAACGAACATCTTTTAAAGCTTTATCAACGTCTTTTTCAGTGAGTTTGCCGTGTCCGCGCAATTTGCGAAAGGCTTCCTGTATGTTTTGTGATAAATCCTCAAACAACTAAATCCCGCCTTTCAACATAATAAAAGCACTACCGCTAAGCAGTGCCGAAAATTTCAGAATTGGAGGCGGCACCCAGAATCGGACTGGGGGTGGAGATTTTGCAGACCTCTGCCTTACCACTTGGCTATGCCGCCTTTTTTATATTTTCCAGAGTTTGACTTTAGAAAAAAATCTTTAGTCTTTAACCCTTAGCCTTTAGTCCTTAAAAGTGGCGACCCGAAGGGGACTTGAACCCCTGACCTCCGCCGTGACAGGGCGGCATTCTAACCAACTAAACTACCGGGCCGTTAAAAAGTTTTTCAACGTGTGCAAGTTTAACATAACATTTTAAATAATGCAAGCTTTTTTTGAAAAACTTAGAAAAATTTTATTGGAGCGGGCAATGGGAATCGAACCCACCTCTAAAGCTTGGGAAGCTCTCATTCTACCGATGAACTATGCCCGCCGGAAAATCATTTTAGCATTTCAAAAAACTTGGTTGACTATTTAAAAATTTAACAAATATCAAAAAGGGCAATGGGAATCGAACCCTGCAATTACGATGAATAAGAGTAATTGCTCTAAAGCTTGGGAAGCTCTCATTCTACCGATGAACTATGCCCGCCGGAAAATC
>CALGGV010000038.1 GCA_937915725.1 uncultured Selenomonadales bacterium | reverse complement strand
CTTTAATGCGTTATGCTGAAGTTGCGCTTGAAATTGCCCGCCAAAAAGGACGCGACCAAATTGCTTTCTTTGAAAAGGAAACTTACGATCGCTGGCGTTATGATATTGGTATGCAAAATCTTATGCAAAACTGTATAGCGCGTGGCTGTGAAGATTTTTTCCTTTGCTATCAGCCGCAAGTTGACGCAAAAGACGGCAAACTTTTGGGCGCAGAGGCTCTTTTACGCTGGTATGATAATGACGGCAGTATAGTTGCGCCTATGCAATTTATTCCCATGCTTGAAAAATCCCGTATGATTATTCCCGTCGGACACTGGATTATTGAAAATGCCGTTATCGTGGCGAAAAAATGGCAAAAGTATATTCCAAATTTCCAAATGAGTATCAATATTTCGCTGTACCAACTTGAAGAAAGAATGTTTTTCCCGTTCGTTGAAGATTGTATTGCGCGTCATCAAATTGATCCGAGTACTTTGGTTTTTGAACTTACTGAAAGTCATAATATTTACGATTGGGATTTTGTCAATCAGCAATTTTCCGCCTTCCATGATTTAGGAATTAAAATTGCTATTGACGATTTCGGCACGGGCTATGCAAATATCGGTTTCCTCAAAAATTTTAAATGTGATATTGTAAAAATTGACAGAATGTTTGTTGAGGATTTAAGACACAGCGAATTTAACAGAAATATTTTGAAATATGCAATTATGCTTTGTCATTCAATCGGTATGGAAGTTGTAATTGAAGGCGTCGAAAAAGAAGACGAATATTTATTCGTGCGCGATGAATGCAAAGTGGATCAAATTCAAGGCTTTTATTTTGGTTATCCCGAAATGGAAGATGTTTTTGAAAAACGCTTAAAAAAATAAAGTTGACAAAAATTTATTCAAGTGTTAGTATAGGCGGCGTTATAGGGGTATCGCCAAGTTGGTAAGGCACCAGACTCTGAATCTGGCATTTCGTTGGTTCGAGTCCAGCTACCCCTGCCAATAGAATTTCATTACAGTTGATATAAAAAGCCGGCAGTTTTGAATTGTCGGCGATTTTTCGTATATGGGGAATTTAAAGACTAAAGAATAAAGCCTAAAGACTAGGGGATAAGAAATTGAAATTGGAAGAAATTTTATCAGAGGCGATAAAATTAAAGGCGTCAGATATTCATTTGACAGTTGGACAAAAAATTTTTATTCGCACGGCGGGCGAACTTGTCCAATTCGGCGAAATTTTAACCGGCGCAGATTTTGAAAAAATTTTGGCTGAACTTGTACCGCCACGCCTGCGCGAAGAACTCAATAAAAATTTGGCTGTCGATTTTTCCTACAAAAAATTTTCGCACAGATTTAGAATCAATGTTTACTATCAAAGAAATTTTCCAGCCGTTGCAATTCGCCTAATCGCCGAAAAAATTCCTACACTTGAAGAAATTGGCGCGCCTAAGGCGTTGAAAAAATTTCTAACTGCCACGCAAGGTTTAATTTTAGTTACAGGGCGCACAGGCTCCGGTAAATCTACGACTATTGCCGCCTTCCTCAATGAACTTTGCAAAATTCGCCCGTGTCATTTGTTGACGCTTGAAGATCCAATAGAATTTGAATACGATACAAAAAATTCTTTTGTCAGTCAACGTGAACTCGGACAAGATTTTTTGAATTTTGCAGACGCGGTAAGAGTTGCACTGCGCGAAATGCCGGACGTATTGTTAATTGGCGAAATTAGGGACGCAGAAACAATGCACGCGGCGTTGGAGGCATCGGCGGCAGGAGTTTTAGTTTTGGCAACACTTCATACAAAATCGGCGGCTGAAACTGCAATGCGCGTTGAAACAATGTTTCCACTTGTGCAACGTGACGCAATACGGGATTTATTCGCAGATGAATTTTCGGCGATAATTTCACAGCAACTTTTAAAAAATTCAAAGGGCGAAAGAGTTTGTGCGGCTGAAGTTTTAATCGCTAATCCGGCGGCGCGTTCCTTAATTCGGCAAGGAAAATATGTGCAACTGCCAAATGTAATGCTTAGCAACCAAGCGGCGGGAATGCAAACAATGGATTTAGCGTTAAAGGCAAAAGGCATAAGGCAGTAGGCAAGAGGCAGTAGTTTAAGATTTTATAAAAAATCGAATTTAAGCCGCCTTCAAAATGTTTTTGGTATAAAGTATCGTGAAAGAGTTCAAAGGCGCGCTGTAGGCAATTTTAGGGCGTTTTTTGGGCAAATTTTTAATCCCAAAATAAAAATTAGGAGCAAAATTTTGAAAAAATTTAAATACAAAGGCTATGATGAAAATTCCGTCGCACAAATTGGAACGCTTGAGATTGAGGCAAAATTAAAAAAATCAAAATTAAGGCAGGGTTAAAAAGTTTTTAGTATAAAAATCGTAAAAATTTTTGAAGGCGCGCTGTAGGCAATTTTAGCGCGTTTTTTGGGCAAATTTTTAATCCCAAAATAAAAATTAGGAGCAGGATTTTGAAAAAATTTAAATACAAAGGCTATGATGAAAATTCCGTCGCACAAGTTGGAACGCTTGAGGCTGAAAATTACGCGGAGGCTTATGCAGTTTTACAATTTCAAGGCGTCAAAGTTGTAAGTCTTACACCGGAGCGCGTCAGCATTTTTAAATTATTTGAAGAATTTTTTTTGAAGTACAAACTCGGCGGGCGTTGGTGTTCAGTATTTTTTAGAGAATTAAGCGTAATGTTGGGCGTTATGACTTTGCACGATTCACTTCAAACATTGGCGCGGGCGTCTGCAGGACACATTTCAGAAAAAATTTTAAAAAATTTGGTTGAAACGATTGAAGGCGGCGAAACTTTCAGCGCGGCACTTCGCAGGTACGAAATTATTTTTGGCAGTGATTCAATTCAATCTGTAGAAATTGGCGAGGCAAGCGGCAGGTTACAGGAAGTTACAACGCGGCTTGCCGGACAACTTGAAAGAAATTACGCCACCAACAGAAAAGTTCGCTCCGCAATGTATTACCCGCTGGTTGTACTTTTGGCGGCGTTCGTGGCGGCAGTTGTTATGATAAATATAACCTTGCCGGTTTTTGAATCATTTTACGGCGCGGCGGGAAACAAATTGCCGCTGATAACTTCAATTTTTTTAAGCACAGGAAGATTTTTATCAGAGCATTTATTTTTAATTTCTGTTATAATTTTGGCGGTGATAATTTTATTGCTGTCAGCTTACAGAGAAATTGAAGAATTTAAATTTTTTTGCGACACTTTAAAATTAAAAGTAAAAATCCTGCGCGAAATTGAATTAAGAAATTTATTCAGCAGGTTAGGATTTTTGCTTGAAAGTGGCGTAACATTGGACGCGGCAATAAATTTAAGTGCGGCGTCGAGTTCAAATTTAAAAATGCAACGCCTGCTTGAAAAAATAAAAATTTCAGTGGAGGCGGGCGAACAATTCGGCGCAACTTTAAAAAAAGTTTTGAAAGATTTATCGCCGCTGTATTTGGGCTTAATCGTAACAGGAGAATCAAGCGGAAATATTGTAGAAATGCTCAGGCAGTGTGAATCAATGGCAGATTTTGAAATTGAAGAAATTTTGCGGGCGTTGCCTGCAA
>CALGGV010000037.1 GCA_937915725.1 uncultured Selenomonadales bacterium | reverse complement strand
ATACGATAATGGATTTTGACACTGCGCGAAAAAATTATTCAGATGGAGAAAATGGAAATTATAAGGATAATTCAAAATGAAAAATATTATACAAAGAATTATTAACATTATCAAAGAAAATTTTCCAAATGGTGTCCGCGCTGATTTCATTGACGCCAATAAAATCTTTCGGCTTTACGCGGCAAATTATCACGAAGAAATTTCCCGCGCCAAAATAATTGAAATAATTTGCAAAAACGGCGTAGAAAATGGCGGGCGGTACTATTTTATTTCGGCAAGCAAAGTTGAAGAAATCCAAAAACTTTTTGCCGGTATTCTTGAAAAAAATTCAATCGCCTATTACTCTGAAATTTACGAAAAACATTCAGATTTTTTTGCACGGTTGCAGATTTTTTCAATCGATGTTTTGAAAGATTTTTTATTGAAATTGAACGACGGCAATTTTTATTTTGAGGAATTTTGCGCGACGCATGAATCAACGCGGCTTGAAACTGAACTTGAAAAAATTTTTGCGTTAACAGAAAAAACAGTAAACCTTGAAACTTTGCAGAAAAATTTTCCCTATGTACCGACTAGAAAAATTCTTGAAATAATTTCCAACACGAAAAAATATTTACCGATTGAGGGCGGCTACATTCCAATTTCAAAATTGCAATTCGACACTAAAGAAATTGACGCGGCAAAAAAAATGCTAATGAAAATTACCGACGAAAACAATTACGCAACTTTCGATAACTGCGATTTGTCGTCCAACTTTGCACTTAATCCTGAAGTTTCGGAAAAAAATCTGCGCGACGTGATTTTTGACAAGTTTTTTTCTGTCGAATTTGACAAGCGCGGCAACCGTATTTTCAAAAAAGGTTACAAAAATAATTCAGATTACTTTATGCCGGATTTAAGAAAATTTGTAGCGGCGCGGCAGGAACTTTCGACTGACGAACTTTTTAATTTTGCCAAAAGTTTAGGCGTTAGTAAAGGAAGTATACACCTTCCATTGAGGGCGGCAAATGAATTAATGATTAGAGTTGAGAAAAATTTTTTTGTGAAAGACGCGCTGATAAATTTTGACATTGAAAGAATTGACGCGGCTCTAAATCCATTTGTGCAAGGCAAAATTATTCCTCTGCGCGCAGTAACAAGTTTTACGGGTTTTCCGGCTGTCGGCGCGTACACGTGGAATTTATTTTTGCTTGAAAGTTTTCTGCGCCGCTTTTCAAAAAAATATTCATTTATGGCGGCGGGCGCAAATGTAAATAATTCAAACGTTGGAGCGATTTTTCCAAAGTCAATGAACTTCAAAGATTATCTTGAGTTGCAAGTTGCTGCTGTCATTCAAGAAAAAATTCCGCTTGAAAAATCTGCAGTCGAAAATTTTTTAATTAGTCAAGGCTACAGAAATAAGAAAAATGACAAGATTATAAATGGAATAATTTCAGAAATTTCAAGGCGGCAGGAAAAAATTTAAGCCGTGTAGAATTATTCATTTTATTTATTTTGTAAAAAAATTAATGAGTTTTGCTATGTACAAATATGTTTATGATGAAGAAACAGGCGGGATTTTGCTGACTGAAACTGAAGAAAGTTTTTCAATGTCAAATGAGCCGCGCCCTGTTTTCGCAGAAGAATTGAATATTCTGGGCTTTCAAAATTTTTGGCAGTACGAAAATCAAAATGAAGTTCCTTACCTTTGGGCAGAAGCGAGCAATTATTTTTATCGTGGCAAGAAAATTGCCGTAGTCAAGGGCGGCGCACTGTACGAAAAGCCGCAACTTGAAATTGTCGAAGAAAACGGCTTGCCGCAAGGCGAAAAATTTTTACCTGTCGATTTAAAAAGAATGGCTGAAAAAAATTTTGAGATTATGGAAAATTTGAGACAGTCCACTATCAAGCGAATTTTTAATTATTGGCGCAGATACAAAAAGCGGCTGGATTGTTTTCACGTGGCTTTTTCCGGCGGCAAAGATTCAATCGTACTTTTGGATTTAGTCAAACAAGCTCTTCCCAAGTCGTCTTTTATTGTGGTTTTCGGCGATACAAAAATGGAATTTCCCGACACTTACAAAATTATTGACGCGGTGGAAAATCAATGCAGGGCTGAAGGTATAGGATTTTACCGCGCCGCCTCAAAATTTTTGCCTGAAGAAAGTTGGAAAATTTTTGGCCCGCCGTCAACTGTTTTGCGTTGGTGTTGCTCCGTCCATAAAGCCGCCCCCCAAACTTTAAAAATTCGTGAAATTCTCCAGAAAAATAATTTCGTCGGTTCTTCTTTTGTTGGCGTGCGTGGTGCTGAAAGTGCAAAGCGCGCTGAATATCAAGTTGAAAATTTCGGAAAAAAACAGCGCGGGCAATTTTCGCACAACTCAATTTTTGAATGG
>CALGGV010000036.1 GCA_937915725.1 uncultured Selenomonadales bacterium | reverse complement strand
TGAAAAGCCTTGCCGAATTCCGAGCCCGTAGCCTCATATTTTCCTGCAAGCCCTGTAGCAATTCCCCTAAACATTTGCGCCAAAACTACGCCGGCATTTCCACGCGCTCCAAAAACTGCCGCCGTTGCAACCCTGCGACTTAAACCGCCTATACTGTCATCTTTGGCATCAGCAAGCGGCATAACTGCAGCTCCCATCGTCCGCAAAATGTGCGTACCCGGCAAAGTTCCCGCGCCAATTTGCAAATTTATGTTTTCATATTCAAGCAAAAATTCACTGTACGCACCGGAAACCATTCTTTTGAAATCGCCGCCAGTGATGACTTCCCTAATTCCAGTCATTTTTTTCACCGCCTGTCTTTTTTCGGATTTTAAGAATTGATAGAATTACCGCCTGTTTTTTAGTGTTCTATTTTGCTGAAAAATTGGCTTAACGTTGCCAAAATTTGTTCACGATTTAAAGATTTTAAAAGATAACCGTCCGGCTTGAGTGCCAAAACTTTTACAATACTTTCTTTGTCACTTTTGCCCGTCAAAAACATTACAGGAACTTTTCCAACTTTCGTTTCACTGCGAATCATTTCCAAAACTTGAGGACCGGAAGTCACGGGCATTTCATAATCAAGTAAAATTAAATCCGGTTTATTGTCTGCAAGATACATTAAAGCTTGCGTGCCGCTTGTTACGATTGTTACGCGGTAATATTTTTCAAGCCAATTTTTCATCATTTTTAAGAAAGTTGTATCGTCGTCAACCAACAAAATATTTCGCTTAAATTCGTTGTTGTTTACGGACTGCGAAATTTTATCTACACTTTGAACAAGTTTTTTTAAGTCAACAGGGCGTTCCAAAGTTGTAGCTATTACAGTTTCCGGAATAACTTCTTGAACTGTTGCCAATTCGTCATTGTTGCCGATTAAGACTAAGACTTTTTCTTCTTCAACGCAAAAATCTTTCAGATAAACCAAAAATTGCGGAATATCTTCAATGAATTTGCCGAGATAAAAAACCATTATATTTGAACTGGTTTTATTTGCGGCTAAGTCCTCTACAAGCGGATCAATTCTTACAACTTCATAACCTGCTTTTTCTAAAGTTTTTTGAATGGAATTGCCCATAAATGAAAAACCTTGAGTTACTAACAAAATTTTTGTTGCCATTTATCATCTTCCTAACATTTTAAAGATAACTTATTGGATTTACTCTTTGCCCGTTTACGTGAACTTCGTAATGAACGTGCGGTCCCGTGCTAAATCCTGTACTTCCCATATAGGCGATTAACTGTCCGCGTTTGACATATTGCCCCGCTGTAACTACAACTTGCGAGGCGTGCCCGTAGCGCGTCATTAAGCCGTTGCCGTGATTTATATCGACCATATTACCATAACCGCCGGCATTCCAACCCGCGTATTCAACAATTCCATCAGCCGTTGCAACAATAGGTGTCCCCATATCGTTTGCAATATCAATACCCGGATGAAAATCAGTACCGCCCCAGCGTAAACCATAGGGCGAAGTGACAACGCCGGTTGTTGGCCAAATTGAAGGCATATTTGGATCATTTGAAGGCGCGCCGCCGAATTGCCCTAAATCAAGCGTCAAATTGGGCATACTTGCAAAGCCGTTTTCAACTATAACCGTTCCAAAAGTTCCGGTAGTATTTGCAGGAACTTCAGCAACAAGATACATTTGCTCGCGGCGATATTTTAATTCATTTTGAAAATCATCAAGACTTTCAAGGCGAATTGCCACGCGCTGTTCAATCATTTCTAACGCCTCTGAAACGTCACCAATTTTTAAATCCGGCAAAGGTCCGCCTTGCCCTGTATAAGCTCCCTCAACATACGGCGGCAACCATTCAGATTTAGTTTCCGGCGCGGGAATTTCTACACTTGCAGGAATATTTTCAAGTGCGGGTAAATCTTCAGGATTAGGCAAGCCTTCGATAGGCGCAATTTCTCCAAGTTCAGGAATTTCATCTGCGGGCGGTACCCATTCAGATTTAATTTCAGCGGTGGGTTTATTTTCGGCGTCCGGCGGTACCCACTCTGATTTAATTTCAACAGTAGGTTGATTTTCGGCGTCGGGCGGTATCCATTCAGATTGATTTTCGGCGGGGATATTTTCTTCAGAAATTTTATCTTCGCGCGCAGGTTTATTCAATCCCGCTTGAATTCTCAATTCTTCTTCCTGCTGTGCAAGATTTTGAATTGTTTCGCTTAAATTTGCGGCTTTTTTTGAAACGGCTAAAAGTTGTTCCTGTTGCATTTCGCCGGCGCGTTGTACTTCACTAATAATTTCACGATTTTGCCTATAATGTAAAATTTCATAAACTGAATAACTGCAAGTTCCAATAAAAATAAACGCGCATAACATTATCACAAAAAGCCCAAAATTAAATCCAAACGCCGATAAATGAATTTCTCGCCGCTTGCCTTTGCCCGTGATTGTTATCAGATAATCTTTTTTTTCCTCGTCCAATTTTTTAAAATTCCTCCCGTTATTTTTCAGCTGAGGCGTCGCGCAGGGCTTGTTCTTCTTCTTTTGTAAGTTTGTAAGTTACAGAATCGCCTTTTACAATAGGTTTAACATAACTGCGCGAAAAGTCTCTGCCATTAAGCGAAGAAATTATAACACCGCTATTTTCAGCGTCAAGCAACGCAATACAATAACTTAATTCTGCAGTATCATCTTTGAAGGCGTTGAAACGAACAACGGCAACGCGGCTGATTGAATGATTGATTAATTCTTTAAGCTGATTTAATTCGCCGGTTAATTTTTCTTCGGCGTCAAGCGCAGAATTAATTCTTTCGCCGTGCTTAATCAAAATTTGTTGGGCGTTAGAATCATCGTCATCACTCATCATAATTTTTCGATAACGCTTTTTCATATCTGAAAGGTGCGCCTCCAAACTAACTATAAATGCAATCATTACAGCAATTATAATTCCAAAAGCAATAAAAATATACGCCAAATTGTCAATAAGCGTGGCGTTAAAATCGCTCATACAAAAATTCTCCTTTGATTAATTTATAGTTCCCTTTGTTGAAAAATTTCTAAGTGCGGAAATTTTTTCTGCGCGAGTAGTATCTTCAATTTCGGCGGCGTCATTTGTGGAATTTGTCAAAACAGTTTCAATTTTTGTAAGCACGCGCAAAAGTTCAGTTTCATTTGGCAAATTAATTTGAAGTTGATGAGTGTTGCCATCTTCGATAATTTTAATTGGCGCGTTAAGAATTTTATTCAACTTTCTTTCGGCGTCACGAAAACGCATTTCATAAGGCGAAATTCGGCGATCTTGCGCAATTAATGAAGAATCAATATTTTGTTCAGAAATTGTGCGGCGGGAAGGCATTATTGCATAAGCCATAGCTACAGGTAAATCAGATTTTTTTTCTTCCGGAATTAAGCCGGCGTTTCGCAATTCCTTAATAAAAGCCTCAACTTTTCTAACAGATAAATCTTCATGAATAATCATTTCAGCGGCGTTAGTTTGCAATTCTTCATTTTCAATCGCAAGGAGCGGGCGCGCTTGCCCCATTGAAAGTTTACCTTCAGAAATCCAATCTCTGACTTGTGGCGAAAGTTTTAACAGGCGCAGTAAATTTGCAATATGTGAACGACTACGCCCAATTTTAGCCGCCAAAGTTTCTTGAGTATAAGAATATTCCTTAATCAAACTTTCGTAGGTTGCCGCCTCTTCCAAAACACTTAAATTTTGACGCTGAATATTTTCAATCAAAGAAACTTCCCGCATTTGTGAATCAGTGTAATTTCTAAGCACGGCGGGAATTTTTTCAAGCCCGATAAATCTTGCCGCGCTTAATCTGCGTTCACCGGCGATTAATTCGTAACGTTCGCCGCCGACACTTCTAACAATAATTGGCTGTAAAACGCCATAGGCGCGGATTGATTCAGCAAGTTCTTTCATAGATTCATTGTTGAGAGTTTGACGGATTCTGTAACGATTAGGGCGAATATTTTCAACAGGAATTTCTTGAACAATTTCAGCAGGATTAATATTTGCAAAGTCTACCGCTTGAGTGCCAAGAAGTGCGCCTAAGCCGCGCCCCAAATTTCCGCGTTTATTTGCCACGATTAACAACCTCCTTAGCTAATTTCAGATAAACTTTTGCAATTTTAGAGTATTTGTCGTAAAAAAGAATTGGTACGCCGTAACTTGCCGCCTCTGAAATTTTTATGGCGCGTGGAATTACAGTTTCATAAACCAAATTTCCCAAATTTTCGCGTACTTCCTCAATAACTTGCTTGTTGTGTTTAGACCTGCCGTCAAACATTGTCATAACAATTCCTTCAATAAAAAGCAGAGGATTTAAATCATTTTTGATAATTTCAATGGTTTTCAAAAGTTGCGCCAAACCTTCCATTGCGTAAAATTCACATTGCATAGGAATAATCACGGCGTCAACGGCAGCCATTGCATTAATCGTCAAAAGTCCGAGCGCGGGCGGGCAATCGATTATAATGTAGTCATATTCATTGCGCAGAGAATCTAAGGCGGTACGAAGTCTCGTTTCACGGAATTTTAAATTTGAAAGTTCAACTTCGACGGCGGCAAGATTTATGCTGGCGGGTAAAATCGCCACGCCGTAGGGAGTCATTTGTAAAGCGTAGCGCGGATTCAAATTATTTACCAGAATATCATAAACACTGCGTTTTATTGTTGAGCGGTCGAGACCGATACCGCTTGTGGCGTTGCCTTGAGAATCGCAGTCAACCAACAAAACGCGCTGTCCCAAATTTGCAAGCGACGTACTCAAATTTATTGAAGTGGTAGTTTTGCCGACGCCGCCTTTTTGATTTGCCATAGCTATAACTTTTGCCACAACTGCGCCCCCTTTCGTAACTTTTAACGTTTTTAATTTCGCCGCAAAAATTCTCTATCCTGCAATTTCAATACTTGTAAATTTTTTTATATGGTTTAATAAAAATTGAGGAAAAAAATTTTTGAGAAAATAAAATACAGAAACCTTTAGCAAGTGGCTTTTAGTTTAAGTTTTAACACCCAACGCCGTCTTAGTTTTTGCCTGTAAACTTTAAGTCACTGCAACCGAGATTAAACGCGGCTCTAACTCTAAGTCTAGGAAAACTTAAACGCGAAAAACCTGACGGCGAGTAAAGCGTTTTCTTTGGTACTTTCTTTTTGGCTTTGGCAAAAGAAAGTACATTTATAAATAAAAAAAATTAATTTGAATTTTGATTGATATAAAAACTTAATGCACTTAAACCCGCCATTAAATTTTCCTCAACAACTACAATATCTTTTGGCGCGTCAATTTTAGCGGCTGTAAAATTCCAAATTCCACTCACGCCCGCTTTAATCAAAGTATCAGCTACACTTTGCGCCGCGTCGTCAGGAACGGCGATAACTCCAATATCAATTAATTTTCTGCGCGAAATTGGAACAAATTTTTCAAAATCATAAATTCGGACGCCGTTAATTTCTTCGCCAATTTTATTTTCGTCAATGTCAAAAAGCGCGGCAATTACAAAGCCCCAATCAGTAATTTTTTCGTAATTTGCAAGAGCCGCGCCCAAATTTCCAACGCCGATAATCGCAAGCCGCCAATAATTTTGCAAGCCCAAAATATTTGCAATTTGAATTTTTAAATGGATAACGTCGTAACCTACGCCCTTCATTCCAAAATTTCCAAACATACTTAAATCTTTGCGAATTTGTTCAGGTTTTATCTTGAGAATTTTCGCAAGTTCCAGCGTCGAAATTGTAATAACTTCTTCATTGTCAAGATTTTGTAAAGCTGTATAGTAAATCGACAAACGCTCCAGCGTTGCTTTTGGGATTTTTATTTTTTCTTTTTTCATAAATAACACCTAATTTTCTTCGTCCAATAAATTAATTGCTGCGCCCGCCGCGCCCAAAATCCACATTAAAATTGAACTCGGTATGCTGAAAAGTAAATCGTCCATCATACCATTTAACGCCATTGACAAAAACGCAAGCCCTATTCCCAATTTCATTGCCTCTACAAGTTTTTTGTCCGAAGTTAAATTTTGTTCTTCAGTTTCAAAAAGTGAATTATCAGCGGCGAATTTTTGTATGTCAATGTTATCATCGTCAGATTTTTTTTCGTCCTTAGATTCTTTATTTTTCTTAGGCTTTTTGGAATTGTCCCATTTCATTTCTTCGTGATGAACCAATTCCGGCTCATTTTTTTTCTTTGGCTTTTTAGTTTCAGTTTCAGCGGAAGTCGAAAAACTATCAAAAATTTTGTTGATAAAGTCCGCCATTCTTAGCATAAACATTGATTTAGCTTGTGCAAATTCCTGCAGAAATTTACTTTCCATAAAAACTTTTACAAGCTGATCGTTAAACATTTTGTGAAATTTTGATTCAGAGGCGCGGGTAGAAATTTCGCCGGCGGTATCTTTCATTTTTGAGTAATGAGAATTTGAACGCAACGATAAAGTAGTAAACATTGTGCCGAAAAAATACCAAAAATAAGACAGCGCGCCCGCAATTCCAACTTCAGCCGCCGTTTGTAAATATAAATTGTGCGCGTGATGAATTATAATTTTAGGGTCGGCAAGATAATAATTATATTGCGGGTAAAGAAATTCGTACGCGCCCCAGCCAATTCCAACAAAGGGATGATCCGCAATCATTGAAATTGTACTTACCCAAATCCCCGTGCGTAAAATTTCTGAAGAACTATCTGTCGTTGTAAAAATTGATAAAATCCTGTCTAAAAAATTTGAATCGTTGTAAATTAAAATTCCTGTGATAAGCGCAAATAATGTCAAAATTCGCCAGTCATACAAAAAGCCGTAAAATACAAAAATAATTGCCAGTGTCAAAAATGCTCCGCGTGAATAAGTCATTGCCAAACACACCGCTAACATTATAATTCCTAACATTAAAAGTAATTTTTGGTTACGTGTACCGAATTTCGCCAAAAATCCCAGCGCAATACAAATCATGACGTCTAAATAGCCCGCCAAAACATTTGGATTTTCAAAAGTCGAAAAAACTCTTTTTCGCATTTCCGGAAAAGCCTCGCCGTCAATCCATTTCATTTCAGCTATATCAATTCCAAAAATATATTGAAAGTAACCAATCAAAACTACAATTAAAGCCGCCGCGCCTAAAGTTTTTGCTAAATCTTTGAATTGTTCAGCCGTGCGGATATTTTGTCCGACAAGCAAATAAGTCAAGCCGTACAAGCCGACAATCGAACAGTAATTGTAAATTAATTCAAAGTTTCGCGCAGGTGACATAAAAACCGAAACTGCGCCCAACATTATAAAAATCGTAACCGGAATATCAAAAGGCAACGAACGCATTTTAAATTTTGTATCTATTTGCAAGCGCAAAAACCACGTTACAATTCCGAACATTGCCGCAACTGCCGCCGCGCTAGGAAAAATTGCCAAAAAAAATACCTCTGCCAAAATCGCCCGCGTTGTCCAAATTTCTAATTTTTTAATTCTTTGACGTCTTACAAAAACAACGATTCTACTCATTAAAATCTCCTCTTTTGAAGGCTTGAATATTTTTAAAAATCGCCGCGTCAATTTCATCAAGCAAAGTAAATCTGCGGCGATAAACTGCGCGTTTCTGGCTCGGAATTTCTTCAAAAGTTTTTCGCTTTTCGATAAGCGGCAATTCGTAAAATCTTTTGTCGTCAGTAGGAGTACCGCCGCATTCCTGCCAAAAATCGCTGAACGAAGTTTTTAACTTTCTGTCGCGGCGAATATGATTATTTGCGTAGTAGCCGTAATTTGTAACGGCGTAAATTTTTCTCAAGTTCAATGCACGGGCTACAGCTTGTGCGGCGTACAGAATTAAATTTTTTGTGCGGTAAGCGTGACATTTTTTAGTTAGAATTTTAATTAAATCTTTGGAACTTTCAACATTTGGACCTTGCAACGCGCCAATCCACATTGAAAAATTTTCAGCTGAATCTTTGGCAATCCAAAACATAATTTGATAAACGGGCGTATTGTCTGTCAAAAGTAAAACGATTGACGCAAGCCCTTCTTTTTTTTGTCCGGAATGCATAGAAATTACAAGCCGCAATTCGCCCAAATTTTCGTCAATCGGCATTTTCCATAAAAAAATTTCTTTGCCGCCGTAAAGTTTCAATAAAAAATCTTCATTCACGGAGTGCGTTAAAAAATTCATATGTTCTTCAATAATTTTAATTCGTTCGTCGAAAGTTGACTTGTGGTAAAAAAAGGCGCGTGTAACTTGTTCGTAAAAGAAAGGAAATTGTTCGGCAAGTTTTTTCAAAATTTCTGACTGCGAAAAAAAATCTTCGACACGCTGAATTTTTTTTGGATGAAGACAGCAACGCGCCACGAAAACTACAAAACGATGAGCCTCACGCGGATTATTTAAATCGTAAATTTTTTTTCCAAGTTCAACAAAATTCAATTTCAAGACCTCTTAATTTTTTCTAAAATATTTTTTGCACTAAAATATTTTAATTGATTTAAGATTTTCTGTAAACGAAAATTTTTGTGTAAATTTAACTAATCTGCTATAATGTGGCGAAATAAAAAATTGGAGGGAAAATTTTTGAGAATTAATGGAGCGCAGGCTTTATTGGAATGCCTAAAAAATGAAGGCGTCGAATTGGTTTTTGGTTATCCCGGCGGCGTCGTTTTGAAACTTTATGACGAAATTTATAAATCTAAATTCCCAAATATTTTGACAGGACACGAACAAGGCGCAGTACACGCGGCTGACGGCTACGCGCGCGCAACGGGAAAAGTTGGCGTTGTAATTGCAACAAGCGGACCCGGCGCGGCAAATTTAATCACGGGAATTGCTACAGCAAATATGGATTCAGTGCCGCTTGTTTGTATCACGGGACAAGTTGCAAGCCCCGCCATTGGCAAGGATTCATTTCAAGAAGTTGACGTTTGCGGAATTACCGCGCCAATTACTAAACATAACTACCTTGTAAAAAATGTTGAGGAATTGCCGCGCGTTGTCAAAGAGGCGTTTTTCATTGCACAGACAGGCAGACCTGCTCCCGTTTGCATTGACATTGCGGCGAATGTTTTTAATACAGAAATTGATTTTGAATATCCGGAAAAAATAAATCTGCGCGGCTACACTGATGAAAATCCCTGCGACGAAAAAGCAGTTGACGAAGTTGTGGCGGCGATTGAAAAAGCTGATTTTCCTTTGGTATTTGTAGGCGGCGGCGTTATCATTTCCGAAACTTCAAATATTCTGCGTGAAATTTTAAATAAATTGGATTGTCCTTGCACGTCAACTTTAATGGGATTAGGCAGCATTGAGCCGGACAGGGAAGGCTATTTGGGATTTGCGGGAATGCACGGCAGTTACGGCGCAAATATTGCTATTCAAAATTGCGATTTACTTTTGTGCATTGGAATGAGATTCAGCGATAGAGTTACAGGTAAAGTTGCAGAATTTGCCCCGCACGCAAAAATTGTTCACTTTGAAATAGATCCCGCCGAAGTCAATAAAAATGTTCAAGTCGATATAAAAGTTTTGGGCGATTTAAAAAATTCCTTGCCGCTCCTGCGCGACAAACTCAATCAATCTGAAGTTGATTTTGCCAAAAAATTTAACAGCTGGAAAAATTACTCAATCGAAATTGGAAATAAATATCCTTTCGGCTATAAAACTGACGGCGAAATTATTAAACCCGGCGCGCTTATTTCAAAAATCAGTGAAATTTGTGATAAAAATACAATCGCCGTTACTGACGTAGGACAACACCAAATGTGGGCGGCGCAATTTTTCAAAGTTCAAGCTCCGCGCCAATTTTTGACAAGTGGCGGCTTAGGTACAATGGGCTATGGTTTACCGGCGGCAATGGGCGCAAAATTGGCTTGTCCCGAAAAAAATGTTGTACTTTTCACGGGCGACGGCTCCATTATGATGAACATTCAAGAATTGGCAACAATCGCTGATAACAACATTGATATTAAAATTGTTATCGTACACAATTTTATTTTGGGAATGGTCGGGCAATGGCAAAGGCTTTTTTACAATCACCATTATTCGGCGTCCGAATTAAATTTGAAACGTGATTTTATAAAAATTGCAGAGGCTATGGGCGTGCGCGGCTACCGTCTTACAAAGGCTGAAGAACTTGAAACTAAATTGCCGGAAATTTTGAACTCAAAAGGGGCGGCTGTTATTGATGTTTACGTTCCGCAAGATGAAAATGTTTTGCCAATGGTACCAGGCGGCAAGCGTTTAGATCAAATGGTTTTAAGTTGAGGTTAGAAAGGGGGAAAAGGTGTTTTTAGGCAAGAGGCAAAAGGCAAAAGGCAAGAGTTTTTTACTACTGCCTACTGCCTACTGCCTACTGCCTTAAAACTGCCAATTATAATGAAGAAATTTTTATTAGCCGTTTTGGTAGATAACAAGCCCGGCGTTTTAACTCACGTTGCAGGGTTAATCAGCCGCCGCGCTTTTAACATTGAAAGTATTTCTGCAGGTTACACCGAAGAGCCCAGCGTTACAAGAATTAATATTGTTGTCAGCGTCGAAAGTGAAAACGAACTGGATCAAGTTGTAAATCAGCTCGGCAAATTAATTGACGTTATCAAAATTGTAAACTTGAGTAAAGCTCCTTCGATTGAACGTGAACTTGTTATGATTAAAGTTAAAGCAACAAAAGAGGCGCGCGCAGATTTAGTTAGCATTGTTGATATTTTCCGCGCAAAAATTGTTGACGTAACAAGCGAAAATGTCATTATCGAACTTACAGGCAACCAAAGAAAAATTGACGCAATTTGCGAAGTTTTGAGCGATTATGAAATTGTGGAAATTGCACGCACGGGAGCTATTGCACTTTCACGCGGTCCAATTCCGGTAAAAAAAATGTAGATTGAAATTTATTCAAAAATAAAAACTCCGGCTGAAATGGTCGGAGTTTTTTTGAAGGAAATTTTATTTTTTTACTGAAATATTTTTGAGAGGTGATAAAAAATGACAGAATTAAGAAACGAGGCAATTTCTTTAATGGAAAAAATGCCTGAAGAATATCTTTTTGCGATTGTTCAGTACGCAAAAGATTTTTTGAAAGATGAAGAATACGCCAAAGAGCAAATGAATCTTGCAAAATGGCAAACAGACCCCGATAAATATGAAGATGAAATTGCTGAGTATGTAAACGGCTGGGTAAAAGAAACACGCCGTGAGAGTGCTAAACAAAAATGAGAATTTTAATTGACACGAATATTTTAATTTCCGGATTATTTTTTAACGGGTTGCCCAAAAAACTTTTGTCTGAACTTGATGAAGAAAAATTTCATATCTGCGTAAACGATAAAATTTTTGAAGAATACACAAAAAAGATTAATCAAAAAATTTTAAAGCCTAAATATAGTTTAGATAAAGAACTTCGCAAAAAATTTTTCAGCAACTTACAAAGTTTTGAAATTGTTTCTGATTTAAAAATTTGCCGCGATCCCGATGATGATAAATTTATAAATTGTGCGATTGATGCAAAGGCAATTTACATTGTCAGCGGCGATAATGATTTATTGACGATAAAAAATTTTGCAGGAATTGAAATAGTGACTGCGCGAGAATTTTACCAAAAATATTTGACTTGAAAAATCTGTCCTACGTGGCAGATTTTTTTAATTTTCACACGCCGCAATATAAAATTCTTCCAATTCTTGAACATATTCTTTGGTGTTCATTAAGGGCGAATTTTCCATAATGGCGCGCAGATTTTTTCGCAGTATTTGTAGTAAATTTTTATCGTTTGCAAGTGCAACGGCGCGTTTGATATATTCTTCAAAATTCGGTACTGCAAATTCATCAAGCCCAATATTTTTTAAAATGCTTAAGCCAAATCTTGTACCGTGTCTATCGCCGTACAAAGAAATGACAGGCACGCCCATATATAACGCCTCACAAGTTGTTATTCCGCCGTTGTAAGGAAAAGTATCCAGCGCAATATCAATTTCGCCGTATTGCTCCAAATAATCCGCCGAAAAGCCGCGCAATTCAACACGTGAAATTTCTATTCCTAAATTTTGCAGGCGCGTCGAAACAAAATTTCTACATTCGACAGTATCAAAAATCCTATGCTTGAGAATTAATTTAGAATTTGGTACAGCGTCAAGAATTTTTTTCCACGCCGCCAACATTGAATCAGTTATCTTGCTGAAATTGTTAAAACAGCCAAAAGTCACATACCCCTTTGAAATGCTCGGAGCAATTTTCGGCGCGGGCATTTTTTTTAGTGGCGTGTAGCAAAAATGACTGTGCGTCATGCAAATTATATTTTCAGTAAAAAAATTTTGTATCGCTGAAAAATGTTCGCTGCAAATTTCATCACTCAAAAAATAATCCACACAATTTAAGCCCGTGCTGTTCATATAACCAATTCCGGAAATTTGAACGGCGGCAGGGCGATAAGCCATTATCGGTAAACGATTATTGCTTGTGTGTCCTGAAAAATCAAAAAGAATATCAATTTCATCTGAACGAATTAATTTAGCCGCGTCAAAATCGCTTAAATCTGAAATATCCCGCCAGCCTTCGACGGAATTTTTTATTTGTTCGGTCACGGCGTCAAAAATTTTCCCTGCGCTGTAGCAATAAACTTCAAAAAGATTTTTATTACTTTCAAAGATTAACGCGGACGCCCAAAACATTACCGGATGTTCCTTAAAATCAGCTGAAAGATAACCTACGCGCAATTTTTTATGATTGTAAGTTTTTTTTTCAAAGGGCTGAATACAAGCCAGATTTTTTTGATATTCGGCGTAAAGATTTTTAAAATCTTCAGCTGTAAAATTTTCAACGTCATTTGCGGCAAAAATTGCATTTGAAATTTCGGTACAAATTGCAGTTGGTTTTTCTTCAAGGCGCGCAGAATTTATAAAGCAATTAACAGCCGCCTTTGAATTTCCCAAATTTCTAAGAGCCGAGCCAAGCAAACTGTAAACATCAGCCGCCAAAATTTTTTCCTGTTCAATATCAGTTACTTTAAAAAATTTTTCCAGTGCAGAAATTTCACTAAGATATAATTTTTGGTCGCGGTGAATGTACGCCTCCAATAAAATTGCCTTACTCCAATTCGGCGCAATTTTATTAAATTCCTCAAGAATTTCAAGGGCTTTTTCGTAATTTTTATTTCTGTATTCGGCAAGAGCCGCCGCGTAAATTTCCAGCGCGTCCAATAAAATCACTCCTACAATAAAAAATCTGCGAAAATAATATTGCCCAATTTCATACCGCGTGGCGTCAAAAAAATTTGCCCGTCAGAAAAATTCAGCAGTTCCAATTTTAAATATTTTTCGATAACCGCGCCGTAAATTTCAAAAATATCTGTTCCAAATTTTTTAGAAAAAGTTTCAACACTTAAACCCTTTGCAGTGCGTAAACCTAAAAAGCAAAATTCTTCCATAGCCGCGTTTGGCGAAATAATTTCCTCAACAATGGAAACACTTTCGCCGGCGCGGATTTTTTTTATATAAGTGGCAACGTCACGAATATTTGAAATTCTAATTTTGCCGTCGTAACTGTGCGCGCCCGCGCCAAATCCAAAATATTTTGCGCCCGTCCAGTAGCCAAGATTGTGGCGACTTTCAAAATTTTTCTTTGCAAAATTTGAAATTTCGTAGCGTTCAAAGCCTGCGCGCGGCAAAGTCTCAACGATATAATCATACATTTCTTCATCATCGGGCAAAATTAATTTTCCGGTGGCGTACAATTTGCCAAAATTTGTATCGTCCTCAATTTCTAAGCCGTAAATCGAAATGTGCTGAATATCCTGCGCGACGGCAATTTCTACAGATTTTTGAACGTCGGAAAGTTTTTGACGCGGCAAGCCGTACATTAAATCGATACTGATATTTTTAAAAAATTTTTTAGCAGTTTGAATAGTTTCAAGGGCGGTTTTTGAATCGTGAATCCTGCCCAAAATTTTCAAAAGTTCGTCGTTGAAACTTTGCACGCCCAAACTTAAGCGGTTGAATCCAAGCTCGCGCAGATTTTTTAAATAATTTTCGTCAACAGTACCGGGATTAGTTTCAATCGTAATTTCAGCCGCGCTGTCAATTTTCAAACAGGAAAGAATTTTTTCAAGCTGACTGATTTTTAAAATGCTGGGCGTTCCTCCGCCGAAATACAGAGAAGAGGAGCTAGGAGTTAGAGAATGGAATTTTATTTCAGAAATCAGCGCGTCAACGTAAGCAGAAATTTCTTCCTCGTTTGAAACTTTTGAATTGAACGCGCAGTAATTGCATTTTCGCACGCAAAATGGAATGTGTATATAAATCATTTTTTTACCGGCGCAAAAATTCGCCCGTGTCCTTTGCCATTTGGAAAATCATATTCAAATAACAGCTGATAATTTTTATCCTGCGACAACAATAAATAGGGGATTTTATCTTCAGTAGTTATAAAAATATGAGTGAAATTGTAGCGTGCAAAAAATTCCATGTAGTTTAAATCGCCTTGATGAAATTCAAAATATTCATTGATAATATCTGCCTTATGATTATTGGCAAATGAGAAAATTTCCGGTCTTGCGTCTAAATAAGTTTTAATTCCATTAAATTCAAAATAGCCGCCACTGTTAAAACCCGTCCAAAGAATTATATCTTCTGCGCGGTTTTCTTTTAATAAAAATTCCACTGCCGGTTTATATATTTCGTATTTTTGCATGGGAGCCAAAAAATAAATCAGTGCCGCAAAAATTATAATCTGCAAAGTTGCCAGCGCAATTAACGGTTTTCTGCGCAATATAAAAATTTCTTCGCTGAATAATTTTCCTTCCCGCCGGTAAAAAAATATGAAACATACCAAAAATATCAGCGAGAAAAAAGTTACAAATTTTATTGGAAAATGTATTGGTGTATTAGAATAATCCGGATTTGATAAAAGTGAATAAATTTCTGCAATGCAAACTAAAAATAACGGGATAAAAAATTTGTGCCTCAAGTTGAAAATTTTGTCGAAAGGATGCCAATCTTTGGCGGCAAATGCAAGCGGGAAAGTTGCCAACATTAAAAACAGCAGTACATTTCTAATCGCTATAAATCCTAAAATCATTATTCCAAATGACAGAAAAAAATATCTTAGCGGTAAGTCTTTTTTGGTAAATTCAACGATTAACAGCGCGGAAAAAATAAAAAATATTATTCCGGCATTGTATTTTATAGAAGTCGGTGACAATTCCAAAATATCGCTATGTATTGACGGATCGTACGAAGTAAAAAGAAATATCATTGCCTCCCAACCGTAAGGATTCAAAAAACCCGCCAAAAAAATTCCCGCTCCCGCAAGAATCAGCGGCAAAAATGGCGTAGAAATTTTTTTGAAATTTAGTACAAAACTTTCAACGACAAAAGGCAAAAGTACAATTAGCATCATTGACCAAAGTGCCGAATGAAGATTTATAAAAAGTGCGGACAAAATTGGCAATGCACATAGCGTCCGGATTTTTCTTTCACGAAAATATTTTTCCAATAAAAAAATTTCTGTCAACAAAATCAGCGTGGAAAAAATTTGCGGGCGCGTTACCAAAAATGCAATCGTCATTATTGTTGCAATTATAAATGATAACAACGCCGAAACTTTTTTATTGCCGTTGCTGACAAATAAGCAAAGTTTATAATACATGAACATTGAAATAAATCCGATAAGCCATGCAAAACTTATAAGCGCGTCTGCGCCAAAATTGCTGTAAATTTCCCAAAAAATAACCGCTGTCAACCATTGCTCCATTACATAATGAAGACCTTCATGCATTGTTGCAAATTCTTCGTGCGGAATTGTTCCTGTTTCAACGACGTAACGCCCGCAATTCAAAATAAACCATGTATCGTTATCAATTTGCCACGATTTTAAAATTGTCATACCGCAAGCAAACATTAAAATCAAACCGTCGGCTCCAATTTTTCCAATTTTTTCTGTCAAAAAAATACCCCTTTAATTTGCGCTAAAATCGACGTAGACGCACGATTGAGCCTTTTAGATACATTTACCTATACCCCAAAATAAAAACGCGCTACGGGCGTTTTTCAGCACGTCTACAGCCAATTCAATTTAAACTTCGTCATTAACCGTCAAAACTGCCATAAAAGCCTCTTGCGGCAATTCGACACTTCCAACAGCTTTCATACGCTTTTTGCCTTCCTTTTGTTTTTCTAAAAGTTTGCGCTTGCGTGAAACGTCGCCGCCGTAACATTTCGCCAAAACGTCTTTTCGCCGCGCCTTGACTGTTTCACGCGCAATAATCCTGCCGCCAATAGCCGCCTGTACCGGAATATCAAAAAGTTGCTCGGGAATAATTCTTTTCAATTTTAAAGCTAAAGTGCGTCCGACTTTCGCAGAGCGCGTGCGGTGTACAATGGAGCTTAAAGCGTCAACAATATCGCCGTTCAGTAAAATATCCAACTTGACTAAATCTGATTCTGAATAACTTGACGGCTCGTAGTCTAAACTTGCATAACCGCGCGTCATAGATTTTAACTTGTCGAAAAAGTCATAAATAATTTCATTCAGCGGTATTTCGTAAGTAAGCAAAACGCGCGTCTTGTCGATATAATCCATACTTTTATAAGTGCCGCGCTTTTCCCGGCAAAGTTCCATAACCGCGCCAATATAATCACTCGGTACAATTACCGTTGCTTTAACAATCGGTTCTTCAATAGATTTAATTTCAGTAATTGGCGGCAAGGCGGCGGGGTTATCAATCGTCAAAATTTCGCCGTTAGTTTTGTTGACGCGGTAGACAACTGAAGGCGCGGTTGTAACAAGTTTCAAATTATATTCACGTTCAAGCCTTTCTTGTACAACGTCCATATGCAACAAGCCCAAAAATCCGCAACGAAAACCAAAACCTAACGCGGCTGAAGTTTCCGGCTCGTAGACAAGGGCGGCGTCATTGAGTTGCAATTTTTCTAACGCCTCTTTCAAATTATCGTAGTCAACACTTTCAGTAGGGTACAAGCCGCAAAAAACCATTGGTACGGGCGCGCGGTAACCTTCCAATGCTCGCGCAGGTTTTTCAGAATTTGTGATTGTATCGCCGACTCGAACGTCGCGCACGTCTTTTAAACTGCCGCAAATGTAGCCTACTTCGCCCGCCTTCAATTCTGCA
>CALGGV010000035.1 GCA_937915725.1 uncultured Selenomonadales bacterium | reverse complement strand
AAAACGCCCTTCAAATTCGTTGCAATAACTTCATCAAATTCTGATTCACTCATTTTCAAAAGAAGGTTATCACGAGTAATACCGGCGTTATTAATTAAAATATCAACCGTTCCCCACGTTTCGACGATTTTTTTTACTATATCGTTTACGACTTCCAAATTATCGACGCTGCCTTGAACAAGGACAGCCTCTCCGCCGCGTGATTCAATTTCGGCTTTTACTTCTTCAGCTTTTACAAGATTTCCCGCAAAATTTATAGCGACTTTTGCGCCGGCGTCTGAAAGTTTTAAAGCAACTGCGCGCCCAATTCCGCGTGACGCTCCCGTTACAAGGGCGACTTTTCCTGCTAAAAATTTTTCAACCATTGAACGCTAACCCCCGCAGAAATATATCACAAAGAAATTTCATTGTCCAGCTAAATTAAACGAGTTCCATTAAAACCATTGGCGCAGCATCGCCGCGACGCGGACCAAGTTTTAAAATGCGCGTATAACCGCCGGTTCTGTCGTTATATTTTTCCGGAATTTCTTCAAAGATTTTGTGAACAACTTCAACATTTGCAACGGCTTGAATTGCCAAACGGCGGGCTGCAAGATCGCCGCGTTTTGCAAGTGTAATTACTTTTTCAGCGAATTTGCGAAGTTCTTTAGCGCGTGCCTCAGTTGTTTCAATTCGCCCGTGAGTAAAAAGTGCGGCGAGAAGACTTTTAAACAACGCTTTTCTTGCGCCGGAGTTCTTGCCGAGTTTTCTATAACTCATAACTTTATCCTCTCTTCAAAATTATTCTTCAGGTGGAAAAGAATTATCGCTGGGCTTAAAAGATAAGTCCATATCTTCCAATTTCTTTTTGACTTCCTCAAGCGATTTTCTGCCGAGGTTACGAACTTTCATCATATCGTCTTCAGATCTTTCAACTAAATCGCGTACAATGCTTATACCTGCGCGTTTCAAACAGTTAAAAGATCTAACTGATAAATCTAAATCTTCAATGGTAGTGTTAAGTTTTTTTTGAATGCTGTCTTCAAGAGAAACAGGTACAACAACATTATTTTGTTGAATTGGAGCCTCTGTATCTTCCACTACGGGAGCAATTTCTTCAGGCATGCTGACTTCTATATTTTGGAAAAGTTTCAAATTGTCAATGAAAATTTCTGACGCCTTATCAAGTGCATCCACAGGAGTAATTGTGCCGTCCGTCCAAATTTCCAAAATTAATTTATCGTAGTCCATGACGTTGCCAACGCGGGTATCTTTTACTTCATACTTAACGCGCAGTATTGGAGAAAAAATTGCGTCTATTGGAATTGTGCCGATAAGTTCTTCACCGCTTTTATTTTTATCAGCGGAAACGTAGCCATAGCCGTGTTCAACTTTCATTTCCATATTCAAGCTGCCTTTTTCATTCAAAGTAGCAATATGTAAATTTTTATTGACAACTTCAACATCAGCATCGCAAATAATATCTGCGCCGGTAATTTCTTTAACTACGCCTTTTTCGCCTGCAACTTCGATTCTGATTGTATGTGGCTCGTCGCCTTCCATTTTCAAACGAAGTTGCTTGATATTCAGCACAATATTTGTTACATCTTCAGTTACGCCGGGAATTGTTGAAAATTCGTGCAAAACACCGTCGATTCTGATTGACGTAACAGCCGCGCCTTCAAGTGAAGATAAAAGCATTCTGCGTAAACCGTTGCCGATTGTATGTCCGTAGCCTGGACGTAATGGATCACAAACGAATTTTCCGTAGTGTTCATTCGATACACTTTTATCCATTTCGATTTTCGTTTCGATGTCTGTCATCTAACAATAAACCTCCTGCCTGTTTGATAGAAAAAATTACAAACCGGCAGATATTATCTGGAGTACAACTCAATGATAGACTGTTCATTAATCGGAACGTCAATTTCATCACGGCTGGGGAATCTTACAACATTGCCTTTGAGATTAGCTTGATCTGATTCAAGCCACGCAGGCGCGCTTAAAGCGTTGTTAGTTTCCTTCATTGCTTTAAAAAGTTCATTAGTTTGGCTTTTTTCGCAAACTTCGATAACGTCGCCAACTTTAATGAGGGCTGACGGAATATCAAGGCGTTTACCATTAACCGTGATATGCCCGTGACTTACAATTTGACGCGCTTGACGGCGGGTATTTGCAAAGCCGAGACGAAATACAACGTTATCAATGCGGCGTTCCAAAAGTATCAAAAGATTTTCGCCGGTAACGCCTTGCATTTTCTTTGCTTTTTCGTAGTAGCCGCGGAATTGACGTTCAAGGACGCCGTAAATAAATTTAGCCTTTTGTTTTTCTTTGAGCTGTAAGCCGTATTCGCTGACTTTACGCTGAACACGTTGAGCCTTGCGCTTAGATTGACGCGCACGACCGATAACAGCGGGTTCAATACCGAGCGAACGGCAGCGTTTTAAATCCGGTACTCTGTCTATTGCCATAAAAAAAATACCTCCAAATTAAACTCTTCTGCGTTTTGGCGGACGGCAGCCATTGTGCGGAATTGGTGTAACGTCTTTAATCATATTGACTTCAAGACCGGTTGCCTGCAACGAACGAATAGCCGCCTCACGCCCTGCGCCGGGACCTTTAACATAAACTTCAACCTGTTTCAAGCCGTGTTCCATTGC
>CALGGV010000034.1 GCA_937915725.1 uncultured Selenomonadales bacterium | reverse complement strand
TAAAAAATGCCCAAAATTGCCTCTAATTTTAACGTAAAGCCGCCTTCAAAAATTTCTATGATATTTTATACTAAAAATTTTTTTAACCTGCCTTAAAATCGATTTTTGACTAAAAAGCGTATGAAAATTTTTCAAAGTACCATTAACAAAGTACCGGCGGCTATTAGCAGACAGCCTATAATTGATTTTGTCGAAACTGTTTCGCCCAAAATTAAAACTGCCAAAATTATTGTGATAACTATGCTTAATTTGTCTATTGGTACAACTTTTGAAACTTCGCCGACTTGTAACGCTTTGTAGTAAAAAAGCCACGATGCGCCCGTTGCAAGCCCCGACAAAATCAAAAACAACCAACTTTTTTGAGAAATTGCAGAAATTCCCGCCTGCGCGTTCGTCAAAAAAACTACCGCCCACGCCATTACCAAAACTACCGCCGTACGAATTGCCGTTGCCAAATTTGAGTTGACGCCTTCAATTCCAATTTTCGCCAAAATCGCTGTAAGTGCCGCAAAAATCGACGCAAGCAACGCAAATATCAGCCACATTTTAAAATTCTCCCGTCGAGCCGAAACGCCCTGCGCGAACCGCTCCAATTCCTATTTTATCGCCGTCAATCGGCAAATATTTTTGAAAAATTCCCTGCGCAATTCTCATACCCTTTTTAATTTCAAATTCGCCCAAAAAACTTACAACCGGCAAAATAATATGGTCGTTATAATCTGCGTCGATAACGCCCACGCCATTTGCCAAAGTTACGCCGTACTTTACCGCCAAACTTGAACGAATGTAAATCATCAAAACTTCATCAGGCAACATAAAAGCTTTGAGACCTGTTGGAACGAGCGAAATTTTTTTATTCGACACTAAAACATTTTCGGCGGCTTGTAAATCGTAGCCCGCACTTAGCGCAGTTTTTCGTGTTGGTAAAATTATTCCGCTTTTTTCGTAACCTTGCAGAATCTCAAAGCCTCTAGTCATTTTTGCTGAAAGATTTTTAGTCTTCGGTTGCAACTTCGTCTTTAGCCGCAGATTTTTCGCCGGAATTAGTGCTGAAAGCTCTTGTAGGAGTGATTGTGGAAATTGCGTGCTTATAAATCATCTGTTGTTTGCCCATTGTTTCAAGAACGACGGTAAAATTATCAAATCCGCGCACTAAGCCTTTTAGCTGAAAGCCGTTGACAAGGTGAATCACTACGACAATATTTTCCTTACGCGCTTGATTTAGGAAGTTGTCCTGAATGTTGATAGGTTTTGTAGCCATTTGAAAAACTCCTTTAAAAATTTTTTATTCTACGTTGTAAAACTTGATGTAATTCATACGACGATACCAAGTAAGTTGACGTTTGGCAAAATTTCTTGTAGCTTGACTAACTTTTGAAATTGTTTCGTCCAAATTTGCCTTGCCTTGTAAAAATTCAATCGTTTCTTTGTAGCCAATACCGAGCATCGCTTGAGCATTTGGATTTACGCCGGAATTTAAAAGCCCTTGAACTTCCTCAACAAGTCCGGCGTCGAACATTTCTTTTGTACGTCTGTTAATTCGTTCATAAAGATTTTGGCGATTGGAAGTTAAACCGATAACAAGCGCGGTATATTTGAGTTTTCCTGTATCTGAAAAAATTTTTTCTTGACTTTTGGAATTATTTTTAAATTTGTAACCTTCGATTAAAGCTTGAATATAAAGCCCCGTACCGCCAACAACGATAGGAATTTTGCCGCACAAATTAATTTTGGTTATAATTTTAGCGGCGCGGTTTACAAATTCTGCAACGCTAAATTTTTCTTCCGGCTCCAAAATGTTAATCAAATGGTGGCGAATTTTTTTTAATTCCTGCGCAGTCGGCTTAGCCGTGCCGATATTAAAATTTTTATACACCGACATTGAATCAGCAGAAATAATTTCCGTACCCAAAAATTCCGCCAATTTCATTGCAAGTGAAGATTTACCGGTTGCAGTTGCGCCCAAAATTACCAAAACTTTTTCTTGCGAAGAATTTTGCAAACTGAATGATTGTACCGAATTTAAAATTTTTGTCAAGTCAAAAGGCTCGGCGTCAAATTCTTTTATGACATTACGCATTCAAATTCAAAGATTCGCCGGGCTTGACGATATAAACATTTGCATTTTTAACTAATTTTTTAAAGTCTTCAGGATTTTGTTTGATAACGTCCCACGTGTTGTAATGAACGGGAATAACATTTTTTGCGCCCAAAAATTCAACAGCCTTTGCGGCGTCTTCAATTCCCATAGTGTAATGATCGCCTATTGGTAAAATTGCATAGTCGATTTTATCACGTTCGCCGATTAATTTCATATCGCCGAAAAGTGCCGTGTCTCCTGCAAAATAAATGACTTTGCCGCCAATTCCTACAACGTAGCCGCAAGGAACGCCGCCCGCAATTCCCGCGCTATGCAACGCCGGAACCATTCGCACAAATCCAAACGGCAAATTTAAAGTGCCGCCCAAATTCATATTGATTGACTTGACATTTTCGCCGCCAAAATCTGTAATTTCAGGAATACCAATAGCGGTTGCGTTATTATTTTTAACAATTTCGTAGCCGTCGCCGACGTGATCGCCGTGCGCGTGCGTGATTAAAACATAATCTGCTTTGACGTCGTCCGGCTTAATTGACGCCAAAGGATTGCCAGTCAAAAAGGGGTCGAACAAAAGTTTATAATTTCCGTCATCAAGTTGAAAGCAAGCGTGCCCGTAATAATTAAAAGTCAGCATTTTTATCTCCTTCCAAAAAATTAATACGCGGTTAAATTCGCTACAAATATAAAATTTCCCTTGTAGTTTTCAGAAAAATTTTTAGAAACTGTTAGAGAATGTTTACAAAGAAAGAAGTTGGCGCGCGTTATACGCCCGCCGCACTCCGTTTTTGCTTGGGACTTTAAGTTTAGGTAACGTGAGAAAACGCGGCTGGAACTTTGAATTAAAAAATGTTAGACGCGAAAAACGCAGGCGGGCGAAAGATTCTTTCTTTGCTAGGCGTTTCTTTCTTCTAAAGAAAGAAATGCCGACTTGTTAAATTTTAAAACTTTGTAAAAAATTTCTTAAAGTTAAAAATCTGAACGAACGCCAATAAAAAAGCCGCTGTTTTTAAAACCGCCGTAACTGTTATTGTGCTTAACTTTTGTGCTGAGGTGACGATAACCGGCAGTCAATGTAAAATTTTTGCTCGGCGAATATCGCAAGCCCGATTCTGCGTCATAAATTCTGCCAAAACCGCCAATAGGCATACCTGAAAATTGCGTGTAAATTTTCATTTTCGGCATAATTTTGATATAAAAATTAATTCCTAAAGTTGGAACGGGGACAAAATTATTTTCGTCAGAATCTTTCCAGCCAATTCCCGTAACTCCATAACTCCAATCAATTCCGGTGCCCATCAGTGAAATTATTTCGTTGTTGACGTTCAATTTTATGTAATTCAAATTATTTTGGCGGTCAATGTAGTTGTAATCTACGAAAAATCTTTTGTAGCGAAAGATAATTTCTTTTTCGTTAAGTAGCCGCGCCTCAAGACTTAAAGGCGGCTCTTTTTTCTTGAGTTGTGCGAGTGCCTCTTTTAAATAAAATGGTTCTTCTTCGTCCTGTGCGAAAACTTTTTCAAAGTTCAAATTGAAAATTAAAGCCGTCAATAAAAATATTTTCAAAAAGTTTTTCATTTTTTAACGTCCGAATTATAAATATTTTTTTCAGCAAAAGTTGTAACGCGCTTTGTAATAATTTTAGCCGTGTTGGAAATAGATTTTAAATAAGCCTCGTCGCTTGCGTCATTGTAACCTTTTTTCGGCTTGTGGCGTTTTACGGCTTGTCCAATTAAATTTTTTCTTGCGATAACTGCGCCGCTTTCAACTTCAACTATTTGCATATTTACCGCCGTACAATAATAATTTCTCAACGCGCCGTGAACTCCGCCCAAAACGCTAACGCCAAAATCGCCGTGACTGCCAATTCCTATTCCTATTCCGTTACCAAATCCAAATTCTTCGTCTTTTTCTTCGGATAATCCCAGCCCCAAAATTTCACAGCGAATGACATATTGCGCGCCCATATTTTGATAACGATATTTTTCAAAGGCTAAATCTTTTGTGTTGAAAATAACAATATCGCCAACATCGGACGCGCCTTTATTTTCTAAAGTTTTTATTTCGGCTAAAGAATTTTCTGCAGTTGGATTAACAACATTAAAAAGTTTTTTTTCGTTTAGTTGGAAAATTAAAACGTCGCGCAGAATTTTTGAAGTTTCAAGTTCAGAAAAATTTGTGGCGTCAGTAACTTCAACCGCAATTCTTGCGCGTTCATTTATTGGAATTTCTACAGTTTTTTTCTTTGCAAACGCCGCGCACGGAATTATTAAAATCGCCGCCATTAAAATTGCAAAAAATTTTTTAATCATTTTTATCATTCCTTAATTTAAAATTTATAAAAATCCTTATCCCAAAAATTACCAGCCCTTTACATTTCTTCTATCAATCAAGCCCGCTAAAAAAATTAACAGTACAAAAATTTCAAGCCGCCCCAAAATTAAAATTATCATACAAAAAAATTTCCCCGCCGTTGGAAGTCCCAAAAAATTTTGCGGCTCACAAAGTCCCGGCAAATTCCCTACATTCGTTAAACAGGAAAATGACATTGCTACCGCCTCTGAAAAACTTAATCCCGTAAAACTTAAAATCGCCGCGCAAATAAAAAGCGTCACGCACGATAAGAAAAAAAATCCCAAAATTCGTCCGATTGTTTCTGAAGGTACTGTAAATTTGTTGACTTTTATAACTGTCAACATTCTGGGATGCATTGTTTTTTCAAGTTCAGCCGCCATTAATTTTCCCAAAACAATTATCCGCATTATTTTTATACCGCCCGTTACAGAGCCCATACAGCCGCCAAAAAGTGACAGGAAAAAAATAAAAAAGCCGTCAAAATCTGTAAATTTGCTAAAAGAATCTAAATGCATTCCGGTTGTACTCAAAAATGACGCCACGTGAAAAATTGAATGCCGAAAAGCCTCGCTGAGGTTAGGAAAAATCCCATTCCTGTAAGTGCTGAAAGTTGTTATCGCAACGCCAATAAAAAATATCAGCGCAATAACTTTAACTTCAGAATTTGTAAAGAAATGTTTTATGTTGTGAATAATATTTTTGAAAAAATTTTTTATGTAATTTATTCCACGACGCAGAAAATTTTCCTTTGTAATTATAATCGGCGGCGGAATTGTAACAATTAATCTGTGGTAAAACAAAAAATTTCCACAAGCTAAAAGCATTGTAAAAGCCGCCGCGTATTCAATATAAATATTTCCTTGTCCGGGAAAAAATTTTCCGCCACTTGTTGAAATACAGCGCATCGCCATTAAAATTGAATCCCAAAAATCTAAGCCCGCCAATTTGAAAATTCCCGCGCTAAAAATTGTCAACGCCGTATAAACTCTTATCATTCGTTGAGCCATTACCAGCATTTGTCCAAAAATTGGGCTGAAATTTTGCCCGCCGTGCAAACTCAAAGTCATTCCAAAATTGCCGCTAACTTTCGGCATTAGCGTTACCAAAATTACCAAAAACATTAGAGAACCGAACCACATTAATAAACTTTGCCACAATCGCAAAATATACGGCGTGTCATTCGGCATGATAGAAATTCCCGCCGAAGTTAAATCTGCAACAGTTTCAAGCACGGCGTCAACCGGCGATAAAACGCCAAAATACACGAACGGCAAAAATCCAAACAGCGCAATTAGCGGATAAACTAACAGCATTGTAGTTGCGGCAGAAACCAGCGAAAGGCGGCGTTTATGTCCATGCCCCAATTTTCTTAAACAGTGTATAGACAAAACTACGCCAATTCCCATTACAACGAAAAGAGCCGAAGTTTCAAAATCGCGCATGAAAATTGCCGCGTAAAAAAACGGCATAGCAAAAATAGGCAGGGCAAAAATTGCGCCGAACGCCACTAAAACATTACTCAATAAATTAAAAATAATTTTCTTGTCCATAATGTATGTATTTTACGATATTTTTTTGATTGTGTCTGCAAAATTTTTTCCGCCGGTTTAAATATTTGCAATTCAATAAAACTGTGATATGATAACGGCGTTTATATGTAAAAATTTTTTGGGAGGTCTTAAAAGATGTCTGGTGGAAAGCCCAAAATTGTTATAGTTGGCGGCGGGTTCGGCGGGATTAAACTTGCAAAACTTTTCGCCAAAGAAAATGTTGATGTTACGATTGTTGACCGCCATAATTTTCATTTATTTCAACCGCTATTATATCAAGTTTCAACTTCTGTACTTTCGACGGACGAAATTGCTTATCCCATTCGCTCCTTTTTTCGCAACGCCAATAACATTAAATTATTTATGGCAAAGGCGCAGGGCGTAGATCAAGAACGAAATGTTGTATTGACGAATCATGGCGACGTACCTTACGATTATTTAATTTTAGCCGCCGGAGCTACTACAAATTTTTTTGGTATGAAGGAAGTTGAAGAACATTCTTTTGGAATGAAAACTTTACAAGAGGCGTTACACATTCGCAACCACGTTTTACACGAATTTGAACGCGCTTGCAAGCCGTATCGCACGCCTGAAGACAGAAAAAAACGAATGACTTTTGTAGTTGTAGGCGGCGGACCTACCGGCGTTGAAGAGGCAGGCGCACTTACAGAATTAATTGAAATTCAGAAAAAAGAAATTCACGAATTAGATTGGAACGATGTTAAAGTTTATTTGATTGAGGCAACAGATAGAGTTTTGCCGATGATGACTGAAGATTTACAGCAGGAAACGGTTAAAATTTTGCGCAAAAAAGGCGTCAACGTTATGCTAAGTACTCAAGTTGTAGGCTATGATGGCGACGTTTTAAAATTGAAAAGCGGCGCGGAAATTCCAACAACAACGGTAATTTGGGCGGCGGGCGTTCGCGCAGTTGACATGATGAAAAATTGCGGCGGCGAATGTGCACGTGACGGGCGAATTTGGATTGAAGAAAATTTAATGGTACGCGGCGCAATTCATCAGAATGTTTTTGCTATTGGAGACTGCGCGGCTTTTATGCACGGCGATATGAAACGCCCTTTGCCGACGGTTGCGCCGGTTGCCACTCAACAAGCTGTAGTTGCTCATAAAAATATTATGAAACTGATTAAGGGCGAAGGCAACCTTGAAAAATTTGTCTACAAAGATTTAGGCGCAATGGCAACCATTGGGCGCGGGCAAGCAGTTGTCAACCACCCAAAAATGACCGGCTTTTTTGCGTGGTGCGCGTGGATGCTGGTACACTTAATCAGATTGGCAGGCGCACATACAAATTTCACTGTTGCGCTAAAGTGGACGTGGAATTTTCTTTCAGGGACGCGGCTCGGCAGAATTATTACCAATATTTCACTTGATACAAAATAAAAAATCGACTCACAGATTAAAAAAAATTCTGTGGGTTTTTTATTGCGAAAAATGAAACGAGTTTTAAGAAAAAAACAAGCTATAATTACTTTAACAAACGCAGGAGGTGTTTAAAATGTCATTAACTTTAGGAGCAATTTTCTTGTTGAAGGCAGCAGCCGCAAAAGCTGCGCCGATAATCGCAACAAAAGTAGTCCCTGTGTTAGCCGTAAAAGCTACGGCAGTATTAGCCGGTAGTGGCGTATTATTAACAAAATTGGCAAGTGCGCCTGCTCTTAAAGCCGTTGCAGTTAAATTGGCAACTTCAGAGGCTTTTCAGGCATTTGCAGTTAAGTTAGCAACTTCAAAAGTTGGTGAAACCATAATCGTTAAAGGAACAAAATACGTTGTAACAAAAGAAATGAAAGAAGAACTTAAAGACATAATGAAAAATCCCAAATTTGCCGATATTACCTCAAAAGCAGGCGGAAAAGTAACCAGCGAAACTATAAAAAAATGGTTGGATTCACTTGATTAACAAATTGAATTTTACAAAAAAAAGCCCGCCGATTTTTCGACGGGTATTTTTAGTTTAGTGAAAAATTTTTAGTATGGTCTGAAATTTACAAATTTAAAAGTAGAAATTTTTTTGGTGGAGCCGTCCTCTTCCACAATGTCTTGAACATCACGTTCACTTGTTGCCGCCATTACGGGAATTTTATTTTTCTTCAGTTCCTCAACCATTGCAACTGTATAATTAAATTCGCCTTGACAAAGTACAGCCGCCGGCGACAATTTTAAAATCGCTTGCAAATTTTTTGTAACCATAGCTTTAACTTGTTTTGCAGTAAAATTTGGCGGTATGTCCGGAAAAAGTAAATCTACAATTTTTCCGTACGATCCAGCCGCTGCTTTTTGCTCCGCACTCCAATTTGCGGACGTGTGGTTTGTATGATTAACAAAAATTTTTTCAACACTTATAATTTCTTTCGGCTCTTCAATTTCGATAATTTCGGAAATTTCGATTTTTTCTATTGTTTCAATTTCATCAAGCCCGCTCTTCATAAAATCTTCTAAATCTTTTGCCGTTGCAAATTCGCCAATATCAAGGCGTGCGTGGTTACTGTGGTTGCGTTCATCTTTCAAAGTAAAATATTTTTCCATTACGCTGAAAAATTTTTCTTTATCCATTGCCAACCTAAAAATATTTTTCCTTAACATATAATCAAGCCGGAAAATTCTTGTATCGCCTTCATATGAAACAAATTTTCCATTCAAATCGATATTTGAAAAATTATTGAAAAGTATCTTACGACGTTTCCTAGATGATAAAAGTTGCTCTTGCAAAGATTTAATAAGTTCTTTAATCGGCAAAAGTTCAACTGATTCTAAATTTGATAACAAAGTGGGATTGTTCCAAATTTTATGCAAAGTTTCAAGTTGCAAGCGCAGTTGATTTTCATTCGGAGCTTTTATTCCTAATGGCAAAACTTGTTCGATAACAATTTTTCCTTTTAAATCGTCGTAGTTGAAATTTTCAGCTTGTACTGCCGGTACAGCAACTGTTTTTATCGAAGAAAAATAAGCCCCGTCTTTTTCATTCAAGGCAGCAACTTGATTTTCAAAATTTTTCAATTCAGCGTTAAAATTTTTGTCTTTGTAATTATTCAGCAGGTAGAATCCATAATTTCGATTGTCGCCCTTCAATTCTTTATCCACGGCGGCTTTATTTTCATCATTCTGTGTAATAAACTTTTCGCAAAGATATTCCGGCACACGCTCGGTATAAAGCGTCAACGCTTGCTGCAAGTAGCCGTGTTCAATACACCAACGAATTATTTTTATATCGTCTTCGCCGCGCGTATCAATCAACTTTTGATATTTTTCATTAATTTTATCAATCAGCCGCGCCATTAAAATATCTTGAACATTTCCGGAATCAGCTTTGAAATCGTGAATGGTGTCGTGAAGATTTTTTATTGCGTTGATAAATTGCCCGTAACGACAAAGTTTTATGGATTCTGCAAAATTCTCCATTGCGTCAGTTAATTTTTTCAGCTTTTCAGATTGTTTAATACCGGTGTAATATTTTTTCAACGCCTCGACACTGCCGAAATTTACAAATTCTTCGACGCCGGAAATTAACTGAAATAAATCGTAAATATTTTTGACTTCCTCGACGCGCTTTGTTGTGAAGTTGGAATAAATCAGCCGTCCGATTTTTATACCGCTATATTCAAGCAGGCGGATAATATCAAGCATCATCATATTAATATGGCGCATTCCGCCGGTTAAATCGACGTGCAAAATAATTTCTCTACCTTTAGCGTACTTTTGAATCATTTTTGCCACTTCAGCTACGCTTTTTAAATTTTCTGCGCCGCTGTTATTTTCGTTGTAATTGTAAATTGTTTCGTCAGTAATGAAATTTTTAACATTCGGCAAAAAAATTTCCATACGTTCTTTGAAATAATCCAAATGAGTTATTTCCCGATCCAAATTTTTAATATTACTGCGAATTAAATTTGACGCCAAAACAAAAATCTTGGAAATTTCACCTTCGTTTTCAATAATGTAACGCGCCGCTGATTCGTTTGTAGTATGTGTATTTTCGCCGTTAATATTGGTGTAAGGCGTTTCTGAAACCGTATAATCTTTACCGTTGAGTTTAACTTTTACATCGCTTAAAAAAGTCAACAAAATATTTTCAGCCACAATATCGCCTCCCTAAATTTTTTGTCACTTGAATTATATCACTTTCCCAAAAATTGCGCAGGAAAAATTTTTTTATGTGATGGAGTTATTTTAACTAAAGAACGAATTTATATCGATGAGTAAAGGTCATCAGCGTACAGTGGAAGGCGAAATTTCTACAGAAACTGAAGACGATGGACATCACGTACATTCGCACGATATTAACAGTTCGTATGAGGGAAATTGGATTTTAACGGACACATTAAAGGCGGGAGATTTAGTTGAAGTTACGCCGCTGAAAGGTGACCAACTTTTTATTGTGAAATGTAAACTTGTTTATTTGGGCAGTGGCGACGGCTACGAAAAAGCAAATAGCTGAGGTGATTTTATGGCTGAATATCCATTTGCGGCAATACAAACAACTCCGAATGAAACAGAATTACCGTTGTTTAAAGAATATGCGTGGGATTTTGATAACGACTGCTTTATTTATGACGGCGATGGAAAGCATATTTTACTTGAAGGAAATGAGGCAGTTAAAATTTGGTGCTATAAAGCCCTAAAAACTGAGAGGTTTATGTATCTGGCTTATACACACGGTTTTGGAATTGAACTTTATCCTTTTATGGCAAAAGTTATGGGGATTATGCAAAGAAAATCTGAATTAAAACGAATGATAACAGAGGCACTTATGGTTAATCCTTATATTGTAAGTGTTGACAGCATAACCTTTGACGAAAATAACCGAAACGAAGATATGGAACTTCATATTGTACTGACAACAATTTATGGCGAATTGGTAATTTAATTAACCGGTGGTGATTGAAATGTATACGGCGAGAACGCAGGAAGAAATTTTATCAGAGATGTTAGCGGAATCGACTTTGCCGAGCAGTAAAATAGAAGGAACATTTGAGTATGATGTTCTCGCAAGTAATGCAGTTGAATTTAATAAAGTCGAAGTAGAATTGGCAGAAATGCACCGCTCGGCGTTTGGTATGACGGCGTGGGATGAGTATCTTGACATGAAAGCCGAAGGACACGGTGTTATAAGACGTGAGGCTGTTAAAGCTATAGGAAGTGTTACTGTTACAGGTAACGGCATTGTTGAACAAGGAAGTTATTTTCAAACGGCGGCAGGCACAAGATTTACAGCCCTTGAAACTGTTATTGTTGATGGAAGTGCAGAAATTCAAATTGAGGCGGTTGACGCCGGAGAAAGCGGCAATGTAGCTAAAGGCGCAATAAATATAATTCCGATAAACATACCCGGTATTCAATCAGTGACAAATTTAGAGGCAACTCACGATGGTTACGATCGTGAAGACGACGAAACTTACAGAGCAAGATATTTAAAGCACGTCAGACTTCCTGCAGTTAGCGGCAATCCATATCAATATGAAGAATGGGCAATGGAAGTTGAAGGAGTTGGTGCGGCGCGTTGTATCAGAGCGTGGAAAGGTCCAAACTCAGTAAAATTAATAATTGTTGATTCAAATATGAAAACGGCAAGTGATTATTTAATTCAGCAAGTTTTTGACCACATTCAAGAAAAACGCGCAATAGGCGCAATGCTCACTGTTGTATCAGCAAAGCCTAAGCCGATTGATATTGAGGCTAAAATCATTGGCACTTTAAACAGCGAAGATTTTTATCAAGGTATTGCTGATTATTTCAAAAAGTTGGCTAACAAAATATTGAATGGCGGCGTAAAATCCAGAAAAATTTATTTTGCAACACATGCTGATTACGTCGAAGGTTTAAATGATAAATTGGAAACGAAATGCGACCTTTCTCGTTTTGACGGACAAAAAATAAATGCTAAAATTTGGCGCGAGTACAGATTCTCTTTGCACTTTAATCCTGTTGATAAAAATTCCAGCAATGGGCTTATAATGACTAAATTTAACATTCATTCTATTAGAACTAAGATTTATTGCTCCAAATAAAATCTGGGCTCGCCATTGTTAAAGACTTGTGTACTAAAAAATTGTTGGTTACGCTTTTTCTGCGCCTCCTGATTCTAAACTTGTTTGCGACGCCCTGTTTTTGGATCTTAAGCGTCAAAAACATAAAGCTAATTTGATTTTCCATAGACTGTCAATATAATTCTCAAATTTTCAAGGAGTTGCTTTCTAAAAATAAAATTATTCAGAGTATGTCACGCAGTGCTAACCCCTATGACAATGCTGTTGCTGAAAATTTCTTCAGTTGTTTATGCGTTCCTTTTTTCTGTTCGTTTTTTCTAGAAGGTCTCACCCCATAACTTTTGCCAAAATCCCTGCACTTTTGCGCGTTGGAAAATAAAAAAGCCCCGACCGTAGCCGGAGTCTTAAAAAGTGCAGCAAAATGACAAAAAGTGATTATCAAATTTTTTTAGTCTTGTGCTACAATAAACTAAAATTTTTTTGGAGGGATTTTTATGAAAAAATTTATTATACTGTCAATTTTTGTTTTTACAGTGGTTGCAACGCAGTTTTTAATAATTCCAACTGCCGCCGCTGAAGATGTTTATCTTGGCACGTCCGACACTACGGGGCGTCAATGCTTTCTGGTCAGAGATTCTATCGAGTCCGACCGCCAAAATATGACTTTCACTTGTACTATCAAAATGATTAAGCCAGATACTGATGATGTGCAATTTCTTTCTTATCAATTTTGGTTTGTGCAAAATGACGGCTGGTATTTCGAGAGTTCACAAGGCTACAGCAATAAAGTCAGCGAACATACACCTATTGAAGACAAAATCCTAAGAATAGCAGAGTATGTGATTTAAAAATAATTTTGGAGGTAAATATTATGAAAAAATTTTTATCGCTCCTTATTGTTGCTACTTTCTGCGTTATCTTCATCGGTAAGTGCAGTGCCGAAAGAGTTTGCGTCATTCCGGCTTTTAAAGACGGCGTAGCAGATCTTTGCATTGAAACTTCAGGAATAAAAATTGTAAGAATTCAAGATTCACGAAACGGCGAGCCGCAATACGGTTTTATTGTGCCCACTGAATATTTTAACCCTGAAACAGGCGAAATTTCCAAACATAATTTTCCGGTTTGGGTTTTCTTTAAGGATAATAATAGTGAGTGGTGTTTTTGGAATATAGACGAAGAATCGGCGCGCTTGCCGCAAATTAAACTTAGACGCGGGAGCCCTATTAAAAATTACGAAACGGACGAGCGTACTTTTGTGGAAGATATTTTCGATACAGCTTGCAAATATATTGATGTAAGCGAAATCGGCAATACTGAAGCGGTACGTTTCGGCGAAAGAGGCAACGGCGTTATGGTATTGTTCAATTAAAATTAGTCTGAATTAAAAAAAGCCGTCGGTAACAAGTCGACGGTTTTTTCTTTTGAAATTTTTAATTTTTATTTCTATTGGTCAGTCTTGCGCATCAGATAATCACAGTGGCGGCGAAGATTTACTGCATTTAATTCTGGATAAATTTCTATACATTTGTTTAATTCTTCAATCGCCTGTTCGTATTCCTGCATATCAAAATATATCATTCCGCGCCCTTTATAAGCCTTAAAATTTTTCGGCTCAAGTTCAAGAGCTTTATTGTATTCTTGCAGTGCTGAATCATACTGCTTTAAATCATGGTAAATAAATCCGCGATTGTTATAGACTTCAGGATTATTCGGATTTAATTCGACAGCCTTATTTGCGTCTTCAAGTGCCAAATCTTTTTGCCCTATGTTCAGATAAATAATACTGCGCGCAATATACGCCCTAAAATCGTTCGGATTAAGTTCAATAGCCTTGTTTAAATCTTTTTGCGCCAAATGCCCCGTATTTGTATAAGCATTGCCGCGACCAATATAAGCATCAACATTATTTGGATCAAGTTCAAGAACTTTATTGTAGTCGTTAATCGCCAAGTCTTGTTCGCCGTGCTTGCAGTAAAAATTTCCGCGATTGATATAAGAGCCAACGTCATTAGGATTTAATTTAATCGCTGAATCGTAGTCTTGAATTGCCAAATTGAATAATTCTTTGCCTTTGTCGTAATTCATAATGTCATAATGATATTCTCCAACTTTCACGAAATATTCGCCGCGCAAATTGTATTCAGCTACTGTATTGAGTTTCAAAGCAGAAATTTCATCAAGAAGATTAATTGCCCCTTTGTAGTCTAATGAATCAAAAAGATTAAGACCTTCAAGGATTTTTTGAGTCTCAAAACTTTTTTCGGTTACTTTGCTGTTAGCGGCGGTTTCATTACTGCAACCAACAACGCAAGCCATAATAGAGACAATAAACAATGTCATAACCGCGCCAACAAAAATTTTCTTGAAAAGCATATTTATTCCTCCTATTTTTTTATTTTCAAAATTAAACAATGGTACAGCTCCTATATTTGGAAAGGTAAGCAGTTTAATCACGAAGGTTCAGTTTGTAACCAATAGCACTTGTTACAACGCTTGCGATTTTCTTTTTGATGAATTTCGGGGATTCTTCGGCGGGCGGCTGATTTATTTTGGAAAGTTGAGCGAAAAGTTTTTTGTCGGTTGTCAAAGTGAACGGTATCGCACTGAATTTTTCATTTGCCGCTATCATTGACAAAATTTTGTAGCCGTCGATAAATTTCATTTCAGCATTGGCGATTATCAGCTTGATATTTCGCTCGCGCAGGATTTTTTCTGTTGTTTCTGCTGAAGTTGCAATTTGCGTTTCGTACGAAAAATTTTCTTCAATCAGTTTTTGCATTGACTTCAAAAAATTTTCGTCGCCGATTAACAAAATTTCTTCCTCCCGTATTTCGTCAAGCTTTTTTTTGACGCGCGCCACTAAATCTGCCGGTAGGAACGGCTTTTTGATATAATCTTGAACGCCGAGTTCGCTAACACGCTGAATATTTTCTGCCGCGCCCGACGCCGTCAACATTATTACCGATACATTTTTTATCAGCGCGTCGTTGCGAATTTCTGCAAGTGTTTCTATCCCGTCCTGCTCCGGCATAACTATATCCAACAACACCAAATCTACATTTTCACGCCGCAAAAATTTTATCCCTGCCGAGCCGCTGTCCACGCTGAAAACTTCGCACGCCAATTTTTTTTCTAAAACCATTTTGGCAATTTGAAGATTCATTTCGTCGTCATCTATCACCAAAATTTTTTTCTTTCGCATTACAATTCCCCCCAATTCAAGCCGCTACTTTCGGCGAATGAATTTTTTCCAGCGGCAAGTACGTCAACAGCATAAATTCCATCATCTCCATATCAACCGGTTTACTCAAATAATCTGTAAAGCCGTGCGCCAACAACATTTCCCGCGCGTCAAGTGCCGTAAATGCTATAACCGGTGTATCTTTGCACAAATTTTCGTTCATTGCCCGCGCCATTTTCAGCGTCTGTATCCCGTCCAAATTCGGCATCAGCTGTTCCATAAAAATTAAATCGTAATGTTTCTGGGCGATTTTTTCCAAACAGATAACGCCGCTAGCCGCCGTGTCGATTTTTACCCGCGTTGCCTGCAACAGTTTTTTTGCTGTCAGAAGATTAATTTCGTTATCGTCCACTATCAAAATTTCTGCATTCGGTGCCACAAATGACGACTGATATTTTTCTTGCACGCCGGTAAAGCCGTCGCTCGCAATTTTTTTCGGCGCGGCAGTTTTTAATTGAATGACTTGTGCCGCAAAACTTTTTTCAACTTTCGCCCGCGTCAAAAATAAATATCCTATTATCAGCGAAATTAACGCAGTCATTCCAATTAGCGAAAAGCCAGTTAAATCCAAATAGCGCGCCCCCTTTCCTTACTTCAGCCAGAGTGCAATTTGTTCACAAACTTTTTGGTACATTGTCATTAAATCGCCGTGCCGCGCTTTTATTTTTTCCACGTCGTTATTTTGCGCCGCCAGTTCCAATTCGCGCGCCGCCGCGCTTAATTTTTCCGCGCCGATTGAAAGTGAAGTTGACTTCAGCGCGTGTACCAAAATCTGATAATTTTTCACGTCCCCTGAATCGAACGCCGCTTGAATTTTTTCTGCGCGTTTTGCGTCTATGTAAGTTTCCATTATCTGTTCAAGAAAAATTTTACTGTCCATTGAATATTGAAGGGCAGTTTCCAAATTTATATCCGGGCAAATTTCGGCGAATCGCACGCGCTCTTTTGCCGTGAAAGTATCTTCGTCTGAATTTTCTTCAGCTGAATTTTCAACCGGAATTTTAACCTGCGCGACGGGAATATTTTTGCGCTTTTTTTCAACTGCAAATGAAACAATTTCCGGCGGTAAATGTTTCGCCAACATTGCCTCCAATTCGTCAACTTCGATTGGCTTTGAAAGATAATCGTTGAATCCTTCCTGCAGATATTTTTCACGCATTCCGGCTATTGCGCTTGCTGTCAACATTATCACTGAAGTTTTGCCGCTCAAAATTTTTTCCTGTTGCATTATTTTCAAAGTTTCAACGCCCGTCATTCGCGGCATCATATTATCAAGAAAAATTATGTGGTAGAAATTTTTTCTTGCAAGTTCAATGCACTGTTGCCCACTCTCGGCAAGGTCGGGGACGATTTTATTTCGCTTAAGCAAGCCGCTGATAACTTTCAAATTCATATCGTTATCATCGACAACCAAAATTTTGGCATTTTCCGCAAGCAAAAATTTTTTCTGCGCGGCGTTGTCGAAATGCTTAAGGTGTTTTGTGTTGTAATTGCCAATAGGATTTTTATCAATAATTTTCTGTATCAAGTGAAAAGAAAATTCGGAGCCGGAGCCGTACACGCTTTCAACTTCAAGGCGGCTGTTCATCATCGCCAAAAGTTTTTGCACAATCGCCATTCCCAAGCCCGTACCTTCAATGTTACGATTTTTTTCTTCGTCAATTCGCTGGAAAGATTGAAAAAGTTTATTCATATCTTCCGCACGAATACCAATACCGGTATCAGAAACTTTAACCTGCAATTCAAAAGTATCTGCGTCAATTTCAACGCCGGAAATTTTCAATGTTACCGAGCCGGTGTGCGTGTACTTTACCGCGTTTGTTAAAATGTTCGTGATAATTTGTCTAATGCGCACGTCATCGCCGTATAAACTGCGCGGCAAGTCCGAGCTGATTTCCGTCCGAAATTCCAGCCCTTTTTTCTGCGCCTTGTCTAAAATCATATTAACAAGATCGTCAATCAATTCTACAGTTTCATAGCGTACAGGCACAATTTCCATTTTGCCGTCTTCGATTTTTGAAAAGTCCAGAATAGAATTTATCAGCGTCAACAAAGTCCGCCCCGCACTTTGAATATTTGTAGCGTACTCTAAAACTTCGTCTGATTCACTTTCGCGCAGTATCATTTCATTCATTCCGAGTACCGCGTTAATCGGCGTGCGTATTTCGTGTGACATTTGCGCCAAAAATTGAGACTTTGCCCGACTTGCCGCAAATGCCGTTTCTGACGCCTCCTTGAGTTTACGATTAACCGACGCTTGCCATTTCATTTGACGATTGATTAACGTATTGACAATCGCAACACAAATTCCCAGCAGTACAACGAACAACACGCCCAACACAATAACGCTGCCGTAAATATTCCACCAACTGTTTGCAACAATTACAGTAAAGTTGGAAATTTTATTTTTGTTGGCAAGGCAGGCAACGAAATTGCCGGTGTAGTCCGTAAGCGTGGTTATTTCCGCGCTGTCTTCAACTTTTGCGTACTCGGTGTCAACAAGGTTAGTCATTTGGGCGGCGGTCTGCTGGTAATTTTTATTTGGGTGGTTAATTATAACGCCGTTGCGGTCGACTAGAAATGCATAACTATCATCGGTGTAACTTTCGCCCAAAACTTTTGTAAGCCTGTCAAGGTAAAAATCTATACCGAAAACCCCGACAAATTCGCCCTTCGGTCCAAAAACAGTTTGCGCCATTGTTACGCAATAAATTCCTGTCTGCGCGTCGTAGTAGGGAGCCGAAATACTGAAACCGTCGGGGGATTTTTCCGCCTCAATGTACCACGGGCGTTGCTCTACGCGCCAATTTGGGTCGGGCGATTCCCAACCGTTGTTCATTATAACTTGATGCTCGGCATAAGGATTTGTCATATAACAAACAGAAATTTCAGGATAATGTTTGGCAAGGTCGTCAAGATATTTCACGGCTGAAGGATAATCGTTCATCAGTTCAGGGTGTTCACTTAAAAGATTTACGAAAGTTCCCAGCGTGCCGCGTTGATCTGCTATCCAGCCGGAAAGTTGCGATTCATATGTATCAATTTCACGCTGCATTTTTGTATCGCCCCAGCTGATTGTTGCAGTCAAACAAATTCCGAACGCCACAACCATTGCCAAAATCAGCACTGCCGCTATACCTTTGCGGGCGTAACGACTGACTTTTGAAAGTTCCGCGTCCTGTAAAATTTTTTTGGCGGGCGCACTTGCAATAATCGTTGAAAATGAAAACAGATTATCCAACATAGCCGAAAGTTTCAGCGCAGATTCTCTAACTTCAGCGGCGCATTTTGCGGGGTCTTCGTCCATATGCAAAATACCCTTGTTCGATATGTTCAAAATGTTGTAAAGCGGGTCGCGCAGTTCGCCCGACAGCCGCGATAAAAATTCTTCCTTTGCACGCAATGCATTTTCTGCAAGCAAGCCGTTTCTCATTGCATTTAGGTACAGAAAAATTATCGTAACCAGCATTATCAAACTTATCAATGCCGTAATAAAAATTTGCGTGTAGCTGTCTCGGTAAAACGCGCGGTTGTTGACGCTGAAAATTATATACCAGCCGTTCGTTGTCACGCTGCTAAAAATCGTGTGCTCTTCGCCGCCAATCTGCGCAATAAAACTTTTGCTGTGATCGGACTGCACGACGCGGCTTAAAATTTTTTCATATTCCGGCAATTTATCAGAAATTTTCTTTCCAACAAGGCTCATATCGGTGTAGCCAATAATCATACCGTTTGCCGTGACAATTAACGCCTTGCGGTCGCGCGTTGTACTCATCTTTTTAATAAATTGCTGAACGTCGGCAAAAGTAAAATCCTGCGCGACAACCGTCCGCCCGTCGCCCAAAATTTTTGACATTGTGTAGCACATATCGCCCGTCATTGCGTCAACGTAGGGCTCGGTTATGTAAATTTCGCCGGCTTTTTCCGCCGCGCCCTTGTACCAAATTCTCTCCGGCGCGTGATAATCCGACGGCATTTCAAAATCCGGAATTACCGACCAATCCACGCCTGAAATATACGTATTGAAACAAACGCCGCCCGTCAAATTTTTCTGCTCGTTTTTGCGTTGACTGAAAAATTTTTCAATTTCTTCAAGCGGTGCCTGCGCCTTCAGCAACTGTTCAGCCTCCATCGCCACACGTGAAGTTGAATCTTCAGCTTGATAAATTATCCCCTGAAATTCGCTGCGTATTACTTCAAGCTGTGTTTGCCCTATTTCTTCAGTTTGATTTGAAGTCATTTGAAATATCAGCCGCACGTTCAGCGATACCACCAGCACAAAAATTATCGTGATTAAAATTATTACTGCAAAATCTCGCCGCCTGCCGTTTTTCAAAATTTGCCACTGTTTCATTTTCCGCCTCGATTAAATTTTTTTCGATTATACAACAGCGGCAACAAATTTTTTCAATCACTTTTGCCAAAATCCCTGCACTTTTTCGGCTTGACTTACTTTTCGTGCGGTTTTGTGCTTTAATAGCCAAAATCAAAGGAGTTTTTAAAATGAAAATAGCCATTGTTGACGACCGGCAGGAAGATTTAATTTCCGCAAAAACTTTTCTGAATGAATACCTTGCTAAAAAATTTCCCGAAACTTTCCGCGCCATTCAAATTGATTCTTTTTCCGGCGTCGAAGATTTTCTAAAGTCTTTCAAGCCCGCAATTTACGACCTGCTGATTTTTGATATTTTTATGAAACCGCTTAACGGTATTCAAATTGCGCAGATTGTACGCAGCAAAGACCGCGACGCCGCAATTATTTTTCTTACCGGCAGTGAAGATTTCATTCTTGAAGGCTACAAAGTTTTCGCCGTAGGCTATTTTATTAAGCCGCTTACTGAAAACGTCGCGCAGTTCGATAAAACTTGCGAATATATTTTTCCTAAGCTATGGGAGAAACAGAAAAAAATTTCCGTCCGCGTCAACGGCGTCGATACTGCCCTTCCTTATAAAAATATTCGTTACATTGATATTTTTGAAAATCGCCGCCTCTGCATTCACGCGACTAATATTGAAATTTTCCCGTCCAACACCTACGAAGAAATTTTAGCCGCGCTCGAAACAGATTCACGTTTTGTCGAATGTTACCACCGAATTATTTTGAATATGGATTTTGTAAAGTTTATGGACGCCGAAGATTTTATTTTGAATGACGATACAAAAATTCCTATCAGCCAACGCAAAAGTAAAGCCGCCAAGTTGAAATATATGACGCACCTTATTGAAACGGGTTCCGCCAATACAGCATCACTTTGAAAACGGCGGGCGGCTCGTCCGGTACATCGTTACCTTGAAAAAGCCGCCCCTCATTTTTTGTATTTTGAGAAAAATAAGAAAAGTCAACATACGCGCTGTACCTGTCGGCGAAATTTTTTACAGAAACCATTCCCAAGCCGTGACCTTCCCGTGAAGTTTGCGGCATATTTTTTTCGTCAAATTTAACTTCCCCGTCAAACAAGTTGGCAATTTCTAAAACAAACTGCCCGTTTACATTCTGAATGTTAATCGAAATTGCGCGGCGATTTTGCGGCTGGCGGCAGCTTGCGTTTATCGCATTTTCCAACAAATTTGAAATAAGCAGTGCCAAATCACTTTCATCAACGCCGATATTTTCCGACAGATTTATTTTGTGCTGAACTTTGATACCGAAATTTTCTGCGCGACGTACATAAATTAACAGAGCAACATTTATCAGCGGCTGAACACAAAAAATTTTTATCGCCGTTTCGCCCAATAATTTTTCCTGCCGCGCAATGTGCCGCCGTACTTCGTCAATTTTGCCGGTTTCCAACATCATATAAATCAGCCTGTAGTTGTGTCTTAAATCGTGCCGCATTGCCGCAATTTTTTCGTGACTTTCTTCAATCAGTCGGTTGTATTCGCCAAGTGCCGTTATTTGCTCCTCCATTCGCCGCAAATTCTGATTAGTCTGCCACCGCTCGTACAGCTGTTTTGTTGAGTCAATCACGTACCGATAAAAAAAGAAAAATACAAACGGTATGTACATCCGCGAAAATCTTTCCGCCCATGAATGTACCAGCGGTTCTTGCGCCCACATTATCAGCACGCTTGAAATTAAAATCAGCGGGAACACTGCAACAAAATTCCCGTATGAATCAAAAAAATTCTGCGGTGGCAACAATTTTAGAAAAATTCGCCGCTCGAACGGTAAAAAAATTAAAAACAGTATCAAATAAAAACTTGCGTGCGCCAAAATTATTTCTTGCTCGGCGTCAAACAAAATTACACTGCAAATCGCCGCCCAGTTGTGCTGAATTAATCCCCAAACTGCAACCATTCCCAAAATAAAAACGTGTTGCAACAATTCACGCCTTATCGTCAACATAAAAATCGCCTGACACGGTATCCAACACACCATTAAAAAAAATTTGTACAGCGGAGCCGTTATTCCAAAATGGTTAAACGCCGCGCCGTAAATCAGCACACAAAAAATCCCGTAAATTAAAAATCCTCGCCGCAAAAGTTTTCGCTCGTCATCTGTCACGCCGTCTCGAAACGGCAGGTACTTCAAGTATAAATCTGAAATTTGAATTGCTGCTACACACAGCGTCAAAAAAATTATCAGCATTTTTGAAACTCCAAAAATTTTTTATGATTATAGCATTTTCAGATTGTTGCCGGTAGAGTCGGCGAATGTTAGTTAAAGCTTTAATGCGTATGATTTATAACTTCTAACCTTTTTTATCCGGCAATGAACAATGTATTTTAGTCTTTACATTACGAAAAAATAATTGAAAATCCCTGCGATTTTATCAATATCTCTTAAAACTCCTAACTTAAAAAACAAGAACGGCTCGCCGATTAGCGAGCCAAAAAATAAACAAAAAATTTAAATTATAAAAATAATTGACCATTACACATTGTCATTTAGCAATTTAGGAGGGCAATTTTCAATGACAAATTTAAAAGTGTCAGTAACTGATTCTGATATTGCCGCTATTAAATCAATGAGCAATAATGATCGTTCAAACTTAGCGACAAGGATAAACGCAACTAAATATTCAATGTAAATTCCAATAACTCACAAGAAATTATTTGTCCGCATTGCGGGAATGGTTCTGGGGATTCTCATACCGGAGTTAAACCGAATTTTGAAAATGGCATTTGGTTTTATTATTGTTTCAAATGTAATGAATCTTAACAATAAGCGCGGCAATTACAAATCACAGTCTTCCTACATTTTCATACGAAAATAAAATTTCCGCTAATAATTCCACACCAAAAATTAAACCAAAAGTTGACGCAAATAGTATTTTAAGTCAACAAGGTGAAAAAGAACTTGCATAAAAGAAAAAAATTACATATTGGCGAAATTTCTCCTGAAGATTTAAATGATTTAAACTCCGCCGTTAGTTGTAGTAAAAAGCTTGAAAATTGAATCAACTGGAATTTTTAATTACAAAATTGCTTACTGTGAATATAAAGGCGATTGGAATTGCAAAATTGATGACGCTACTACTTTATTTGACACTAAGAAAATTTTATCGCTTGCTGATGTCGGTATTTAGGTAACCTCAAATGGCGCAAAATTTATGTGCAATTATTTTGATTCGCTTATTCAAACTCCTAAAATGAGGCTACGATACCAACTTTGCGATTATTCCGACACGGCGGCTGAACTGACGACAAAAAAACTCCAAATGAAATTTAAGGTTTTACTTTGAAAAACGGTGATGTTGCTATTTTTCCTCGTTATTTGCGTGAAAAAATTTTAAATATGTTTCCAAATTGCGCCGCTTGTGTTCGTGAATTTAGTGAAAATCATTTTTTAGATGAAACAAATTCTTCAAGTAAACATTCACAGCCAAAAAGCCTCCGCATTGATAATGAACATTCGCAATATTTATACATTTTCAGGAAATTTTTAATTGTAGCAAATGAAGAATAGCGAAAATTTCCCGTTACATAGCCTAATTTTGATTCTTCAGTAGTTTTACCGGCGATTTTTTATAGTAATTGTAGTAACCAAAAAATAGGGTACGCACTGAAAAAAATTCCCTTCTCCCCTTTTTGTAAAAAATGCAAAAAAAAATGGGGGAAAAATTTTTTTACATAATGGGTATATAAATTTAGTTACTACATTACTACAAGCCCGAAAAATCGCCAATTTTTGGCGTTCTGACTCTGTTTTTCTTGTAGTTTTTGTGAGAAGACAATGAAAAAAGCCAAAAAAATAAAAAAGTTTGAAAAAAAGTTGCAATTTTTTTTTGAATCAGTTTAAAATTCTTTAAACAAAATAAGGAGGGCTTGAAATGAAAGTTGTTGACGCTTTAAAAAGATTTAGGTTTCAATTCGGCTTGACTAAGACAGCGGCGGCGAAAGTTGCAGGCGTGCAATTACCTTCATACACTTATGAGACGGTAGGGAAATGCTCCCCTTTCTACAACTGCAACGTTGCTTAAATGGAGTCAAGCATTCGGCGTATCAATCGATTATATTTTGGGCTTGTCTGATATAATGAATCCTGCATTGACAACGCCACAAAACACGGTAGAATCAGCAAAAACAATAGCCGAAAATGAAGTTGACAAAACTCAAAAGTTACAAGGGCAAATTGACGCCTTGCAAGCGCAGATTGATGCAATGAGAACACCATTAAAAGCGCAGGGCTTGAAAATCTAGTTGTCAGCAATTCCACAAAAAAAACCCTTCCAAAAAGGAAGGGCTTTTTTATTGCCTTAAAATAGCCCTTAAAATCGAAGGGAAGGCAGGGATAAGGCGTCATTATGAATGAAGTATCACTAAAAAAAATAGCGTCAAAAAAGCCCAAAATTTTAAAATTGCAATTATATATAATAAAAACAAAATATGGTATAATAAAAGCATAAGGAGGCGAATAGGGAATGACAGAATCAGCATTAAAAGTTTGTTGGTCATTGAAGTCAAGGATAGAAAAAGAAAAAGCAAGGTTGCAGGAATTGCGCAATTTGGCAACGTCGATCACAAATGAAATTGACGGGTTGCCAAAAAGCAAAAATTTAAGTTCCAAAGGCGCAAATATTGGCAAATAAAAACTTTTTTGCTAATATGAGAAAAAAATTTTAATGAGAGGTGAAACTAAAATTCGGACGGCGAAAAAGGCGCGGCATAGGCAGCCTACGGATTGTAGTGTGTAATTTAAAGACCTCGTAGGTCTGGCACAACGTCGGGGGCAAATTTTTAGCTGTAATGGCGGCACTCCAGCGTAGGACAGATAGACTACTTTGGTTGATAAATCAAAGATGTAGGCAAAAGCCGAATTGCAGAAAGGCTTGTACAGATAGACTTGGTGGGGGCATTAACTTTGCAGGAGACTAAGTAAGACTTCAATTTTGAAATATCGATTGTCGATAGCACAATCGGGAGTATGTCAACTCTTGATGTAACCATTTATAAACTGTGTAATGGCAGACTTTGAAACGTTTTACAATTTCTGTAACTTTAATATTATGCTCGTGCCAAAGTTTTTTTATAGTCTTCAAAATTTTTGGTCGGCTTTTTTCGTCTTGCTCCTTACCAGCGGCTTGAGCAATTCTAATGCCTTCGCATTGAAGTATCCAAATTTTCTTTCAAACTTTTTACTTTTACATTTTTTTTAATAAGTGTATCTACAATATTAAGTAAGTTAGTAGTTGAACGTACAGGCTGTGAAAAATCTGAAACAACTAATAGCGATAAGTAATGCTTTGAGGTTATCTCTGCCTTTTCCCCCGCTCCACACCGTACGTGAAAGTTTCCCTTCATACGGCGTTCTATCTTTGATTTCTAAATTTCCATCTAATCAATCTAACTTAAAATTTCATTTCCAGCTAATTCGCTGTAGATGTTGCTTTCAGTCATAAGGTTTCGCCTCCTTTCGGGGCGTCCTTTTTGTCTTGCTCGAATCCTTATTCGATTGATTGATTTATTTAGTTGTCAAAGACTTGAGCCCATTCCTCAATTCCCATTACAGAAATTTCAACGGTTCGAGCTCTACTTTTCAGCGCGGATTAAGCGGCTTATTTTCTTCGCCCGCAAATTGTTTCCAACTCCGCGCCTTTCCTTGTTCCAATTACCCTATCTGTACATTTAGCCCTAGGTTTCAACTTTGAGCCTGCAAGTTTGATAACGCCTGTAACGCTATAAGGCTTTTCATAACGCATATTTTTACTTAGCCCCACTTGCGCCGCTGTAGCGGTATATACATTTCTATATATTATTAATTTAGACCCGTACATTCGCTGATTCGTCAGTTGCGCCTGCAACATTCTAACCATAGCTAATTTTTAGACTTCCGGCATATAGGTAACACCAACTGCCTCCAGTCAGCTTTCCTCAACTTTACTTGTTAGGGTTACTCTCTGCCGCCTTTACCGAGCTTATGACGTTGCCGCCATTCGGAGTATCAAAGAGGGCGTTTCGGGGCGTTACCCTTTCATTCCACCCTTCGGATAATCAAAGCGCAGTAGCTTTTCACTACTGAACAAGTCGCACAAATATCGCCTTTTCTTGCCAAATTTTCGCCGTCGTAAACGTCTTCAACTTGCGCCGAGCCCATAAAAAAGCCGCCGCCGTGCAACCACACCATTACAGGGCGTTTCTTGCCGTCGTTAATATTCGGCGTCCAAATGTTAAAATTTTGGCAGTCGTCACTTTAAGGATAATTGCGCGGCTCCCAATGTGGCAAATACCAATGTGGCGAGAAAATATCATTTTTTTCATCAGTAAGTTGAGGCGCAACTTTGCCGTAAGTCATCGCCGTTTTAATTCCACTCCATGAATCGACGGGACGCGGCGGCATAAATCTTTCAGCCTGTGCATATTGAACGCCTTTGTAATTGTAAATCCCCTTTGTGAATGTAGCCTTGCAATTTTCCTGCGCGCGTTTGAACAACTGCAACATTCGGCGCGGCTACCATTTCGCCTTGATACGCCGCTGAAACTTGAGGCAAATAATTTTTATCTGTTGGAATTCCCGCAAATAAAAATCCTGCCGCAGATAAACACACCGCGATTTTTAAAAATTTTTTCATTTCGTCAACCCCTTTTAAAATTATTTTATAACTTGAAAAGGAAAAAGTAAATGTAAAAAATATTGACACAATGTCAGTAGATGACTATAATTTGATTAATGACATTGTGTCAGAATTATTCTTGACAAGGAGAAAATATTATGCCCAAAAGTTCGCCGGAACTTACTAGCGAAAGACGAAAAGAAATTATAAATGCTTGCGAAAAACTTTATCAAACGATGAGTTTTAAAGATATAACGATTATAGAAATTGGCAAGGAAACATCATTTACGCGCACTTCAATTTATAATTATTTCAATACTAAGGAAGAAATTTTTTTAGCTTTACTGCAAAAAGAATATGAACTTTGGATTGAAGAATTGGAAGAAATAATTTCAGCAAACGAAAAATTGACGCGGGAAAAATTTTCAGATTTACTGGCAAAAACTTTAGTGAATCGAGAGCAACTTTTAAAATTAATGACAATGAATCACTTTGATATGGAAATGAACTGTCGCGCAGAAAATTTAATTGAGTTCAAAAAAGTTTACGGCAAATCCTTAGCGACCGTCAAAAAATGTTTGGATAAATTTTTTCCTGCAAAAACCGAAATTGAAAAGAAAAATTTTTGGTACGCGTTTTTTCCGTTCGTTTATGGAATTTATCCCTACGCGGTAGTAAATGAAAAACAAAAAGCCG
>CALGGV010000033.1 GCA_937915725.1 uncultured Selenomonadales bacterium | reverse complement strand
CACGACGCTCTTCCGATCTTATACACCGATAATAAGAGTGAATTATATGATTACGAAAATTATTACAAGATAAAGACGAAGAAAAGCACAGAGAAAAAAGCTAAAATAAAAAATATAATAATTAAAAATAAAAAAAATGAAGATTCAGTTTCAGCTTCCGAAGAAAGTGATAACAGCAGTGATTTAAATTTAAATCAAAATGAATATAACACACCAATAAAAGCAGAAAATGGTAATATAAATATAGACGAAGAAATAAAAAGCTTATATTCATTAAATAATATCGATAATAATAATGACGATTTAAATAATCTTGCTTTTACAAAAACTTTTACAGAAATGGATATTCCGCACGGAATTATTTGCGCGGGCTTTGATTTTCAGCCGGAAATCCCCGTGCAAATTGCCAGCGTTCAAACTTTGATTAATCGTCTGAAAAATGTTCCCGAACCTGATTTTTTAATTTGCGACGAATGTCACCACATTTTGGCGAAAAGTTACAAAAAAATTGTTGACAGCTGGGAAAACGCTTACCTTTTGGGCTTGACTGCCACTCCTCAAAGAATGGGCGGCGTTCGTCTTGGCGATGTTTTCAAATCGTTGGTACTTGCGCCGACTACCGCCGAATTAATCAAAATGGGCAACCTTACTACTTTTAGATATTTTGCGCCGGATTTTAAATTGAGTTTGGAAAAACTTCATACGCGGCACGGCGATTACATTACAAGTGAATCTGCCGACTTGATGAGCCGCGCTAAGGTTTTATGTGATATTGTTGAAGAGTACAAGAAACACGCCAACGGCAAATCTGCAATTTGTTATTGCGTCAATGTCGAACATTCAAAACTTGTTGCGCAAAGATTTATTGACGCCGGTATTTCTGCCGCGCAATGTGACGGGCAAACGCCTAAAGTTGAACGCGAAGAAATTGTTGAAAATTTTAGACTCGGCAATTTTAAAGTTTTGTGCAACGCTGAACTTTTTGGCGAAGGTTTCGACGTTCCCAATATGGACGCCGTTATTTTGGCGCGTCCTACCAAAAGTTTAACTTTGTTCATTCAACAATCTATGCGCCCTCTTCGCCCCGATCCGATTAATCCCAACAAAGTTGCAGTGATTATTGACTGCGTGGATAATTTTGCACGTTTTGGACTTCCAAGCCAAAAAAGAAATTGGAGTTTGGCTCCCAACGAAGAAAAGAAAGCTCCCGGCGTTGCTCCAATGAAAATTTGTCCGCAATGCGCGGAAGTTATTCCCGCCGGTACGAAAATTTGCGAATGTGGCTACGAATTTGAAACTGAAGGAGTTACCGAATTTAACGGCGTTACTTCTGAAATTCCTTCCGGTTTCCAATATTATTTGAATATTGCCGAACAGCGCGGTTACAAAAAGGGCTGGGCTGTCTATCAATTTTTAGAAAACGATGTTCAAACTGAAGCTGAAATTGATGCAATTCGTAAATTTATGGGGTACAAAAAAGGTTGGGAAAAGCGGTGGCAAATGCGGAAAAAATCATCGACCAATCATAAAAAACGTTAACGCATTGAACTTTTCACTCTTCACTTTTCACTTTTCACTTAAAAGAGACCTCTCCGTACATGCCGATCTTGATATATCCGTCGTTCGCGACAGCAACTTTCAGGGCATACACCAGGTCGGCTCTTTCGTCATCAGTCAGGATGGTCTTGGGCGTGAACTCCGAGCGACTCGAAATCCATGTCACCGTGCCGTCGTACTCCTTACGCTGACCGTCGCCATAGTCGGCGAATACTTTGGCCTTCTGCCCTACCTTGATGTTTTGCAACTGTGACGAAGTGATGTAGGCGCGGATATACATCTGCTGCACGTCGGCCATCTTGAACAGCGGCTTGCCTGTTGCCACGAATTCACCCTGCTCTACATATTTCTCCAGTATGGTACCGGCAATAGGCGTCACAATATGACACTTCTGCAACTGGTCACGCAGTTGGCTCACTTGTACGTCGACTGTTGACAATTGGGAGTCCAGGGTCGAGAGTTGCGTGTTCAATGTCGCAATCTGGGCATCAAGTTGTTTTTGCAAGACGGCGACCTGACTGGTGGCATCGTCGAGCATCTTACTGGGAGCCGCACCGTCGGCCACCAATTCGCGGTAGCGCTGCTCTTCCTGACGGGCTTTGGCCAGCTGCTGACGTGTGGCGGCAATCTGCTTCTCCATGTCGGGCTTTTGACTTCGGTACACCGCCTTTGCGGCATCCATCTGCTGAACCTTCAGCCACAATTGCGTAGTGTCCACCAATCCCACTTCCTTGCCC